>CAZDPK010000011.1:0-39752 GCA_964507335.1 uncultured Anaerolineaceae bacterium
GTCACACCAAGCACACCGTAATAAATTCAAACACTAAAGCCCCTCTGCTCAGAGGGGCTTTTTTTTCACCAAGAAGCGCAAAAACTGATAATTAAAAAGAACACCGAATCTGATAGGTAGCGGAAATGACGATGCAAAGGATATCTGAAATTGGGTTAAATTCAGTAGCAACCAAGACTATGAAATCATCACCTACTCGGAATGACGGCGAAAAAACGGAAAAAACTCACTTAAGTTGAGAGAGTTGTTACGATATTTTTAGGATATCTTTTCTTTAGATTTTTTCAGCCATTGCAATCGAAAAATTTCTTCTCGATCCTGTTCTTCAAGGGTCTCTTCAATATATTGGATGGTTTCTTCATAATCTGGGATAAATATTTTTGAGAGTGCGTTAACTCTTCGGTGCGTTTTCTTTAATTCACTGGCTAAACGACGAATGCTAATTTGATAGGAAGTGGTAATTGGTATTTCTTCAGCAACCTGTCTAAAATATCTGGCTGCTGCATCTAAAGCTACTGTGGTTGCGCCCATCCCATAGGTTAATTCTTGAGGTGAACTGATTTTTTTTACTCTTGGTAGAGGAACACCCATCATGCCATAGTAAACGATACTGACTTCAATACTTTCTGGTACCGATAAAGCTGCCCATGAAACTTGTTCTTCGCCCATTGTCAATCGAGCAATTTCAATTGTTTGATAAGCATTTTGCATCAGTTTTTGAACGTGTATTTGCTGTTTTTCCGCTTTTTCGACCATACTCATCAACTCGATGGTTAATGCTTCCCGTTTTTTATCAAGAATGTTGTAACCTTCTTTAGCAAATTGTAAAGAGGTTTTTAAACGTAGAAGGTTAGATCGAGTTGGCGCAAGCTTAAGTAGGGTCATTTTTTGCCTTGTACCAAATATCCAATTCCGCTTCTGAAAGTCGGATAAGTTCCGTGCGTGGAAGAATCGAGAGCAAATCCCATGCCATTTCCAGGCTGGTTTCAATCGTGCGATTTTCGTCTGGTCGCTGTCGTAGAAACTCTTTTTCAAACAATTTTCCAAATTTCAAATACTGCCTGTCCAATACTGGCAATTCGTCTTCACCAATCACAGAAGCAAGAGAACGTACATCCTGGACGCGCGCATACGCCGCATAGAGTTGAGAAGCTAAATGTGGATGATCGGAGCGGCTTTTCCCTTCCCCGATCCCATCTTTCATTAATCGACTTAATGAGGGCATTACGCTAATTGGAGGATAGATATCCTGCTGAAAAAGATTCCTGCCCAAAACAATTTGCCCTTCTGTGATGTAACCAGAAATGTCTGGCACAGGATGAGTAATGTCATCATTTGGCATTGTCAGGATTGGTATCTGGGTAATAGAACCTTTACTGGTCTTTATGCGACCTGTTCGCTCGTATAAAGAAGCCATATTGCTATACATATATCCAGGAAAACCTTTTCGAGCAGGTACTTCACCACGCTTATTTGAAATTTGTCTTAGCGCTTCAGCATAATTAGTCATATCAAGCATCACGACGAGAACATGATGGTCACATTCAAATGCGAGGTATTCAGCAAGAGTCAAGGCTGATCGAGGCGTGATTAATCTTTCAATGGTTGGATCATCAGCCATATTAAGGAACATAGCAACCCGATTAAGAGCTCCGCTGCGAAGGAATTCTTCGCGGAAAAATTCAGCTACATCATGTTTCACACCCATGGCTGCAAAAACTATGCTGAATTCCGATTGATTGACTTGTTTTGAGCCAGCAATCTGACCAATTTGAGCTTGTCTGACAATTTGTGCGGCTAGTTGATCGTGAGGTAGACCCGCACCTGAAAACACTGGGAGTTTCTGACCCATGATAAGTGTATTCATAATGTCTATTGCGGAAATGCCTGTTTGCAGGTAATCCTCCGGATAAACACGAGAGGCAGGGTTGATAATCTGACCATTGATATCCATGAATTTTTTGGCAATTGGCCATGGATAATTATCGATGGGTTCAGCGAAGCTATTGAAAACCCGACCAAGCATCTCCCTGGAAACAGGGATATGTAATGGTCGCCCTGTGAAGCGTACGCTAGTACCTTCTGCAGATAGCCCTCCTGTGCCTGAAAAAACTTCCACAACCGCAAAATGTTCATCAGCTTCTAAAACATTGCCAAGCCGCTTTATGCCATCCTGACCAGTTATTTCGACAATTTCGTCATACATGACTTGTCCGACACCTTCGATAACTAACAGGGGCCCTTCAAGCTTAGTGATACCCTTGGCATTAACACCACCGGTTTTCATTGAACTCATAGATATTTCTCCTCCAATGAAGCCAGCTGCTCATCCAGCTCCGTAACCAGGGTGTCAAACTTTTCAAGATGATCATTGCTTATTTCATTTTTCATAGTCAAAAGGCTATGGACGATAGGAAGGCCATAAAAAGCCTCGATGACAGCCCCACGTTTGATTATTTTTTGAGCTTGCTCATGGAAACGCAAAATGATTGCAAGCATCCTTATCTGTTTATTGGGTAAAGAATATGTATCAATTTCATCTAAGGCATTTTGTTGAAGAAAACCTGTTGTCAATAAATCAGCAGTCAAGAGAACAAGACGTTGTTCATCAGGTAACGCATCCGGGCCTACCAGGCGAACGATTTGATTGAGATGATCTTGATCCGTCAGAATCTCCATTGCCTGGGCGCGTAAACTGCGCCAGTCAAACCCTGTTTCTTTTTGCCACCAATCGGAGACTGAATCAATGTATTCACTATGAGAACTAAGCCAATTAATGGACGGAAAGTGACGGGCAGATGCTAAAGTCTTATCTAAAGCCCAAAAAATTCTGGTGTATTGTCGCGTATACTGTGTAACCGGTTCAGAGAAGTCACCTCCAGGAGGAGAGACCGCGCCAATAATGCTCACTGATCCTTCACGTCCACTCAAAGTTTTTACTCTTCCCGCTCGCTCATAAAATTCAGCCAGACGGGAACTGAGATGGGCTGGAAAGCCTTCTTGTGCTGGCATTTCTTGTAACCGCCCTGAAATTTCTCGCATGGCTTCTGCCCAACGGGAAGTGGAATCGGCCATCAGTGCTACGTCATAGCCCATATCACGGTAGTATTCTGCTATCGTAATGCCAGTATAAATGCTTGCATCACGAGCTGCAACTTGCATGTTAGAAGTATTTGCAATAATCACGGTTCGTTCAATCAATGGATGCCCATTCCGGGGATCGATAAGGTTTGGGAATTCCTGCAAAACCTGCGTGATTTCGTTACCGCGTTCTCCACAACCAATATATACAACAATGTCAGCGTCAGACCACTTGGCAATCTGGTGCTGGGTTACCGTCTTCCCAGTACCAAAACCACCCGGTATGGCGGCTGTACCTCCCGTAACAATTGGGAAGAAACTATCCAGAACCCTTTGCCCAGTTACCAGAGGTTTGTTCTTCGGAAGTTGCTCAACAGAGGGACGAGGCTGTCTCACTGGCCAGCGCTGCATCATTGTCACTTCAACTTCATCAGTTTCCGTCCTTATTCTGGCAATTGGCTCCAGTATTGTGTAGTTGCCTTCACCTGCCAACCAGGTCAACTCACCACTTATCCCAATGGGTACGAGCACGCGGTGGACGATTAGATCTGTCTCAGGCACTGAGCCTAATTCGAATCCGAATCCAATCAAGTTGCCCGGTTGAGCGCTGGGAGTAAAATGCCATTTCTTCTCTCTATCTAACGAGGGGATTACCATGCCGGGACCGATGAACGACCCATACATCGCTTCAGCTGCAGGAAGGGGACGTTGTATACCATCAAATATCCCGGTTAATAAACCTGGTCCCAATTCAACTGAGAGAGGAGCTCCTGTACCGTAGACTGGAGTTCCTGGCTTCATTCCCGATGTTTCTTCAAATACCTGTAAGGTTATTTCGCTTTGGTTTATTCCAATCACTTCGCCAACAAGCCGGTCTTCACCAATACCAACCAACTCAGACATGAGGACAGTCTTTTCTCCCCTGGCACGCAATACAGGACCATTGATTGAGGTAACAATCGCTATGGGGTTATCCATGATTCACCTCAAAAAGACATTGTGACGCAAGAACTCTTAATTCTGGTTTTTTTCGTTCTAATCGAGCTTTGAGCGTGTTGTCATAACTTAAGCGACCATCGATACTTGCTGCAATAACACCATAATTGTTGGCAAAAGTATCTCCCCGTCGTAGATCACGTCCTGTTTGTTTGGCAATTTCAATAAGCTGCTCATCATTAATCAACCTATCACTATATTCATCAAACCTCAATTCAATCTGGTCACTTTGAATTTTTTCTATCGCCTCTGCAATCAACTTTAGTAACCCGTCAGCATATTCTTCGGTAAGGATAAAGTCTTGGAATTTATGGTCAACAAGCTGGAAGACTTGATTCAGCAGTTCATCGCGTTTGTTTAACCATTCAATTTTATGTTTGTACAAAAAATTAGCCTTCGCCTCAATCATTGCTTGATCTGCTTTATTCTTCATCACATCCAAAATCTTTTTTTCGATTTGCTGGATTTGATCGTAACCTTGTTCAATCTCTCTATCAATTTTCGCTTTTGATTGTCTCTGAAGTGTCGAAACATCATTTGAACTAATGTTTTGGATGTAGGCACTCAGGGTTTCCACTTGTCGCGAAAGGCTTAAATTATCATTTTGATTCATACCGCTTTCCTATCTAGCTGTTTACTCCAACCGCATCATCGACAATCTCCCTAAGGGAACTTAAATCTGTCGGATCTGAATTTCGACTTGGAATTTCCACAAATAATGGCGTTTCGCTATGTAAGATAAGTTCTAAAAATTGTTCTTTAGCCAACTTGACCACATCACTGGTAACTAAAACGATTCCAAGATCTGGATGGTTTTTAGCCTCATCGAAAGCCACCTGTGCTTGCTGAGTACTTTCAACAACCCAACCACGGATTCCTGCCAATTGGAATCCCTGGACTGCTAAACTGTTACCAATTATCCTGACTTTCATAGGTTATCTGTTCAAAATCAGGAATGAAATCAACATTCCGTAGATGGCAATTCCTTCAGCCAAGCCAACAAAAATCAATGATTGACCAAACAGTTCCGGTTTCTCTGAGATGGCGCCAATAGCTGCTGAGCCTGTGTTTGACACGGCGAATCCCGCGGCAATTGCTGCTAATCCAGTCGAGAGAGCTGCGCCAATGGAGGCATAGGCGTCTGAGCCAGCTGCAGTTTGTGTCAATTGAGCCGCTTCAACTTTTTGAGGCGTCATCAACCAAATCACGCCAAGAGACACAGCAATCAGTCCAATTAGAGCATTAGCGCCACTTAGTCCTAAGAATAATTTCTTACTCGCACTTACCAAGTCAGCCCGACGGTTTCGGTGAAAGAAAATATAAGCAGGAATTAATGGAACCAATCCAAGTAATAATATCGATAAATAGTATAGTTTTGTCATTTTTTAATGCTCCTTTTTTACTTATCTGAGATATGCAGTGGTTGGTATCGAGTACCTCCGCCGCGAAAAAATCTACTAAAGAATTCATAATATTCAAGCCTGAGGGTTTGAATACCTACAATCATCCCTTCAAAACCGATGATAAACAGATTTCCCAGGATAATTACGATCCAGTAACCGACACCGTGAACCGGACTGACCATTTTCGCCAGGATCATGACCACCTGACTTAGACCGGCATGAGCTACCGCGAATGCCCCTACACGCACATATGATAAAGAGTTAGAAAGAAAACTGATAAACATTTCAAACAATTCAAAAAATGCTGTGATAAAGTAGAGCAGGAAACCACCCTTGAATAAGGGTCTTTTGTCATGAAAGAGGTGATCCAAAAACTCTGCGGACATCATCATCAATACGCACACAATGATCAAAATAACAAAAACAGCCTTTGGGATAGCAATTGCAGGTAAGACCATTGACAAAAGTAAACCGATTAAAGACCAATACAACAACAGTCCAGCAATCCCTTTCCCACTAAAAACCATTCCCACCCAATCCTTGCGTATTACTGCATTGATGATGGAGAGAATGTCTGCCATTGTCAGCAGCAAAGCTCCACCAGCCAGAGTAGTGATTAACAATCTCATTATGTCATTCAGAGGGGAGATCCAAACAGGCTCAATTATCTCCTCAAAACCAAAAACGCTGCCATAGAGAACACCAAAGACCATTGAAACCACGCCACAAGCAGTCAACACCCAACCAAAATTTGCCAGACGTAGTAGTTTCTTAATCTTTCGACTGCTAAGAAGTAACCCTGCAAGAGCTAAAACTGCGCCTTGCCCAAGATCACCAAACATTGCCCCAAACAGAAGAGGAAACGTAATCGTTACAAGAAGGGTTGGGTCGATTTCTTTGTACCAAGGAGTTGAATAAATTGTTACAAGTCTGTGGAACCCTCGCAACTGCCTGGGGAATTCCAAAGCGACTGGCGGGGTGGTATTCACATCAAGTTCACTTTCCGATTTTACAGTCTCCAAGATATCAGGGCTCAGATTGGAAAGCAAATCAAGAAATTCATCCTGATTCTTGGCTGGAACCCAACCTGCCACTAAAAAACTATCCCGTAAATGTCCGTAAAACGAAATAATATCGTATAGCTTGCTGCTATATTGCACCTGCGAATACCAGGTTTTCAGGCGACTGGCATTTGTTATCTGTAAAGCTTTTTTCTGCTCTTCACGGAGAGCCAGTTCCTCAGTTAATTGCTCTACTTCTTGTTCAGTTGATTTAATTATCTCTGGTAAAGATCCTTTTACATCATCTGGGATGTCCAAAGTTTCAACATAGGCACTTTTGGCGGTAAGGATCATAAAATCCCGTTGATTACGTGGACCGAGCAAAAGAACCTGTGTCTTTTTGTTCGATTGTTGTTCTTCCAGTAGAACGTAAGGGATTTGGGAAAGGCTTTGCCTGAACCGATCAATATGGTTGGTTGGCATAATACCTAGAATAGAGTAGAGGTATCTCCTATTCCTCAAAGCACTTAAATCATATTCCAATTCCTTGAATGGTTGTAATAATGTTAGAGTGCCTTGTTTCTCTTCGATCTTTTTTCTAATTTCATCAGTTTCTAACGAAAGTCGCTGTACCTCTTCTTTGATTATCTCAAGCCTTTTATTGATTGTGTCTGGGTTCTCGATCATCTTCAGATCTGCAGGTACGTCATCAGGGATAGGTATATCCAACCTGGTCATCGTTGCTGTCAAATCGGCTTTTAAACCTGATAATTTAGCCCCCGTTTCGAACAAGTCAACATCTACTAAAGGATCCTTGCGATTGTCAATGGTCGAAATATCCTCAGGTTGAAAGTAACCGATTTGCGCGATTGTCTTCGTAACATCATATATGTAACGTCGGGGGAAATCAATTTCCACCCGAACCATTTTCTCAGGTTTAAAAAGTGGCATGTCTAATAATCTCGCTTTCAGTTACGACCTGGATGAATCAGATAAGGTAGATAGTTCTCGGAAGCTATGCTTGACATCTTCGCTTCTATCAACAGGACCAGGTCTTGAATTTCATATTCAAGTATCAATACATAAGCTAACGATGGCGCCAATGAGAAAGGTTGAGCTGAAAAAGCTGAGTAGCAAACTCGGGCAATTTCACGAGTAAGTTCTACTTCCCATAGGCTCAATTGTTGCCCCTCACCGCCTGATGAGGAAACTTTATCAGCAAGATTGGGGTAAATCTCACTGATCACATCTGCCAGGTTTTTTCCTCGTGCTACCTGTCGAATGATTTTGTCATTTACTTTGGTACCAATTCCTAATGTGTAGTTTATGATTTCAGACTCACTAAGATGATAAAAATATCTGTAACGAGCCGCCCAAATTAAATCATTACGCTCAATAATTTTCGTTATGATTGGTCGTACAACCTTCTGGTCAGCCTCAGGTAAATTCTTGATTTCGTCCCAAACCGTTTGCCAGTATTCCAAATCTAACAGGACTTCAACGGGAAAAAGGGTTTCTTCCTGTAAAAAGCGGTGTCTGGCAGTCATCAGAGTTGTGTAATATTTACTATCTTTTATCATCAATACTGCATTATCGATTGATCCACTTGCAACCATTAGTTCAAAGGGTAAACTCTTATATTCTCCCAATGGAACCAGCAAATATTTAATTGTGTTCCAATTACTCGAATAATTTATTCCACGCAAGACGGTTTTTAGATTATGAAGCTCATACCACCTAAAAATGAGGTCCATAAAATTTTGGCTATTTTTGGGTAAATTATCACGAATTGTTTGAAATTTTTCTGGAATGCGTTGCCGGATTTTCCAAATTAGTTTTCTTGATGTTATGGTCTGAGGATCTACTCCAACCAGATATTTTGAATAATGAGTTTCCTGTAATTGCAAAGTAATTGCTCTGATATCGTGACATGCTAAAAGCTTCATGTACGTAGCCGAAGACAGCAATTGAGCTTTTGACGCTCTGACCCTGACATTTACAACACCATAAGTGCTGGCCCCTGCCATTTTTATTTTTTCTACCCTTCTATCAATGCCAGAAGCAACTTTTGAGCTACCTCGTTCAACTTTTTATTGGCTTGTTTCAGGATTTCCTCGGTTTCATCATTTTCATTCAGTGTCGCAAGATCTTGATTGATTTTTTCTTGAGCAGCTATCCAGAGCTGTTGTGCTTGCGCAGTGGCTTTCGTTTCAGCTTGTTCAATTCTAGCTTTTAATTCTTTTTGAGCTAAAGAACTGGTTTGTTGAGCATCTGAATACGCTTTTTCGTATGCCTGCGTGGCAAGGTCGACCTCTTTCAGTATTCGGCTCAATGCTTCAGAATTTTCCATTTTTCCTCCACCATCAATTCCAGTCTCTACTCCAATAGAAAACAGCCAGAATCACATAACGTGCTGGCTATAATAGGTAATTGACAACTAGAATAGTTTACAGTTTCAAGATTATTTTACTACCGCTTTCTTCTTACCCAGAAAACTGGCAACCCATGATGTTTCTGTTATTTCTTTACCTCATAATCCATCATCGGAATCACAAGATTCAAGGTCTGGATATTTACCGGTAGCTTTGATGGTTGCAAACTCGTCCTCCAGGAAGAAGTTCATTAAGAAACGTAAAAGAATGATAATGATCAGGAACATTAAGTCCGATGATGAAGGCGAAATTGTGAGGCGCAAAATGTCTGAAGCCACCGCAAATTCGAGAGCCAGACTAAGGCGATGCCCCAATCGTAGTCTTAAACGTTCGGACGACCGGAGTTTCCTCGAATAGCTCTTATCAACCAATCCCCGAAGAAAATTGTAAGTCACTTGAATAGCAGAGATTCCCACTATCAGGGTTGCAGCCGCTTCACAGATCAAAATTGTAAAGCCCACGATTTGTTCAAGAGTAGATTCAAAAGGAATCTTTATCGAAGGTTCGTTTACAGGATTTGTCCGAATAAAGTAAAGCAAAATAATGATTGCAATAATTAAAATAAAGGGCAGCAACCATTGACCTACTTTAAAATGGGCAGGGCTATTGTTGTCATTTTCAGATGTTTTTGTATCTTGCATAATAATTTTCTCTCTTTATTAATTGTTAAGGGATACCACTTTCCCTTTATCAACGGCTGATTGGAATATTGCGTCGATAACTGCCATATTTTTAACCGATTCTGCCAGGGGGTAAAGGGCAATTTCTTTCCTGATCACAACTTCGTAGAAATGTTCGATTAAATTTCTGAAGGTGTCTTCAGGGCGGTAATTGACCTTTTGAACTTCATCCCCTCGTTCAATGACGATGGAGACATTTTTGTCCTTCCCTGTAAAAGCCCAATCGAGGGTCATCACTTTTTCTGTGCCGATTACCCGAACTAAGTTTTGATAGGCGGCATTCAGAGCAACTTCAAAACTGCCATAAATCTGGTCTCCAAAATCGAGCGTGACTTGCATTTGCAGGTCCACACCGGAACCACCAGCATGGTAATTGGCTTGCACTGACAATGGTTCGCGACCCACCGCCAACCGTTGGAAATCAACACAGTAACAGCCCAGGTCATACAGCGCTCCGCCTCCCAGGGCAGGAACAAGGCGAAAGTCATCCGGGTTGTCCATCGGGAAGCTGAAACTGCAATGCACAAAACGCACCTTCCCTAATTCGCCTTTTTTAATGGTCACTAACGCTTTTTGAATACGGGAATGGTACCGATAATTGAAACCTTCCATTAGAACCAGGCTTTTTTCTACCGATACACCCACCATCTCCTGGGCTTCATCCGAATTGAGTGCGAAGGGTTTCTCTACCAAAACGTGCTTTCCAGATTGCAGAGCTTTGATAGTCCAGGGCTTATGATCGTTATTGGGAAGGGGTATGTAAACAGCCTGAACAGTAGAATCAGCCAGAAGCTCATCGTAACTTCCATACGCTACCGGAACCTGCATCTTATCGGCGAACTGGCGCGCGCGGGTCAGATCGCGACTAGCAACAGCTACAACATGATTATGTTTGGTTGCCTTGATAGCTGGGATTGCTTGTTCGGCGATTCGGGCAGTGCTCAGAATTCCCCAATTCATTTCGGGCTTTCTAAATAAATTGCCGGTACCGATCTTTGATGATAAGATATCCATGCTTACTCGCTTTCATACTCGATATAAACAGATGGTTTTGCTGAAATAATTATAATGCCTTCCTGGCGGGTTTCAGACCAGGTATACGAAAAGGAGAATGAATGACCTCACAAGAAATTCTTGAACAAATTCACCAAAAAACAGAGGAAAATAGAACAAATATCATCCAGTTTATGCGGGACATTTGCGCGATCCCCAGTGTTGAGTCTCTGATCGGTCCAGTTGGCGAACGCATTGCAGAAGAAATGCGCAAGCTGGAATTTGACGAAGTCCGCTTTGACAAAATGGGCAATATTATGGGGCGAATTGGCGACGGACCTCGAACTATTGTGTTTGATTCGCACATCGATACCGTAGGTGTTGGCGACCCCGCCGAATGGCAGTGGGATCCCTTTGAAGGCAAGGTAGAGGACGACGTCTTATATGCCCGGGGGGCTTGCGACGAAAAAGGATCGACCCCTGGGATGGTGTATGGCTTGGCTTTTGCTCGCGATCTGGGCTTGCTGGATGGTTGGACTGCCTGGTATTTTGGCAACATGGAAGAGTGGTGTGATGGCATCGCGCCTAACACCTTTGTGGAGGTCGACCCGGGTATTAAACCTGACTTTGTGGTCATTGGTGAGCCAACCAAAATGCAGGTTTACCGCGGACATAAAGGTCGTATCGAACTCAAAGTAACCGCTAAAGGTGTTTCAGCACATGCTGCCAGCAATCATGTTGGCATCAATGCAATATATCTGCTTTTGCCTGTCATCGAAGGTATCCGCGATCTGGAACCCAAACTGGGGGATGACCCATTCCTGGGACACGGCAAGATCACAGTCTCTGATATGAAAGTGCAAACTCCCAGCATCAATGCCGTGCCAGATGAGGCTGTTATTTATATCGACCGCCGCATGACTTTTGGAGAAAGCAAGGAAGATGCAATAGCGCAGGTGGAAGCCCTCATTCCCGAGGAGAGTAAGGATCGCGTAAAAGTCGAAGCACTCTTTTACGATGAGCCCTCATATACCGGCTTTGTTTTCCCGGTTGATAAATACTTCCCTGCCTGGGCTTTGGATGAGAAGCACGACCTCGTACAGGCTGGTTTGAAAGCACGGGAAGCGATTGGTTTGGAGTCCAAACCCGCCAGCAAATGGGCTTTCAGCACCAATGGCATTTATTGGGCTGGCAAGGCAAATATCCCCTCCATTGGTTTTGGACCTGGTGATGAAGTTACAGCACATACTGTTTTGGACAGCGTGAATCTGAATGACATGGTCAAAGCGACTGAGTTTTATGCTATCCTGCCGAGTTTGATCAAGTAAGCATTTTTTTGCAGTTGTGAGCCGGGTTGAACCCATTCGCTATGCTCAGGGGCAGGTGAAGAACAACCCGGCTGTTTTGTTGGTTTATTTCTTTTACCGTAGCAGTTCTTGTGGTCAAACTAAACTTTGGTAGGTATAATCAAGACAAGAAACCTCAAGGAGAGAAATATGCAAACCTTTCTACATGGCCGAGACCTGATCGGCGATCTGGATTTTTCTAAAGAAGAAGTTGAAACTGTTTTAGATGTTGCCTGGGATCTCAAGCGCAAGCGCGCTCTTAACGAACCGCATGCCTATTTACGCGACAAGGTGCTGGCAATGCTCTTTTTCTTCAGCAGCACGCGCACTCGCGGCTCGTTCGAAGCCGGTATCGCCCAACTGGGCGGTCATGGTGCTTTCATCGAGAGCAAGACCACCCAAATTTCCCATGGTGACACCGCCAAGGAAATCGGTGAGATCTACGGACGCTATTTCGATGGCATCGCGATCCGCCACTGTGACTGGAAAGTTGGCAATGACTACCTCAACGAAGTAGCCCGTAATTGCCGTATTCCCGTCCTCAATATGCAGTGCGACGTTTACCACCCCTTCCAATGTCTGGCTGACCTGATGACCATCATGGAGAAGAAAGGTCGCGATCTCAAGAAGAAAAAAATCGTGGTCTCATGGGCTTATGCTGCTTCTTATCTTAAGCCGATTTCAGTACCGCAATCTCTGGTGATCCAGATGCCGCGCTTTGGCATGGATGTGACCCTGGCTTACCCCAAAGAATTCCCCCTCATGCCCGAAATTGAACAGCAGGCGGCTGATGAAGCCAAAAGATGGGGTACCTCCTTCGAAATCGTTCATGATATGGACGAAGGCATGAAAGACGCCGATGTTATCTATGCCAAGAGTTGGGGTCCTTTGATGACCACCGATGACCCGGTTAAAGGCAAAGCGCTTCAGGATTCTTACACAGATTGGATCATGGACCAACGCCGCCTGGAACTGGCAAAGACAGATGCCATCTACATGCACCCTCTGCCAGCTGACCGCAACATCGAAGTTACTGACGAAGTCATCGATGGGCCTAATTCGGTAGTCTATGACGAAGCTGAAAACCGCCTGCACGCCCAAAAGGCTGTTATGGCGTTGACCATGAGTTAGTAGAGTTCCAATTTCGATTTAGATAAGGCAGCAGTTTTGCTGCCTTATCTTTTTAAGAAGGGTGAATTCAAGTAAAATACTTGCACGAGCAACGATGAACAAGAAATATCTATTCTTCATAAACCTTTCAATGGGAATCACCCTGGCTATTCAAGCATTTTTACATCCAACGCTCGAATCGCAAACAAAAACCAGCTTTATCATTGTTGCTGTGGTCTTCATTAACTGGGCAATTTTTACCTGGCTGGCTTATTCGGTGGCGATGAAGGAGAATAGTCTTCCCTTTGTAGCAAAACCTTCACAAAACAAATCCCCAAATGCCGGCAAACAAGACTGGAAATCACTGTTGGATGTGACCACCATTGCTTACCAGGTAGTGATCCTGCTGGCATTGATCTTCCTCAATATTCTTATCCTCCTGGAAGTAACCGCGACTTCTTACCTTATTGGGACAATCCTGGTCGCAATCGTGCTACCGTTGTTGATTGCCTTGGTTACAAACCACAAACTAAGTCGGTCTTAGGCTGTTTTTTTAGTAAAACTTGTAACCGCTCGAATAGGTTGGCAATCTGACTTACAAATTTTTTTGATCTTAAACAAAGAAAGGCACTGGCAAGCAGCGCCTTTCTTTCATACTTATTCCAGACCTAATTTTTTGCAGGCATGTCCCGGCTGGCGATGACGTCCACACCCGTTCCGATCACATTGGCAATAATCACGTCCTCAGCTTTAACCGGGGCGGTTACCTCAATTGCACGAATCTTTTCCAAAACTTCAGAAATTTTTCTCTTTGGAATGGAACCCTTGGTATAGACAGGTAACAATGGGTGTAGAGCATTAGATATTTTGACTGTGCTGGCAAGCATACGCTGGGGAGCAACGGCTTCCTGGCGTCCATAGGTATCCCCTTTGCGGCAGCGATGCCCCAACACTTTGATCACTTCGTCGCCTTCCATGCGGACAATCAGTTTACAGCCCATTGGGCAAGCGGTGCAGATATAGTTTCTTTCTTCCATCCTATGCCTCCGATTTGGGATAAATATCGACGGTCAATGTGCCAGTTTTTTCTACTTCTGCAGCCATATTTGGCTTCAGCACAATCGTGACCATCTCACCCGGGCGTACATAACGTTCTGAACGTCGTACGATACTGTTGTTTTCACCACGCACTTCCAGCCAAACATCTTCTTCGATCGGTTTGGTGACTCGCATCTGCAGGCTGATGTCGCCTTGCTCCAAAGCTTTTTTATCCAGTTTATGCGGGACGATGTAGCGCACATTTTTACCGGGAATCATGCGAATATATCGAGCTGTGCGAGCTTTCTCGGCAAGGGCAAATTCAGCGGCACTGCGCCCGGCTTCAACGCCTGCCAGTGATACCCAATCAACCAGATCGTAGACATGAACCACGTTACCAGCAGCGAAAATACCTGGGACATTGGTCTGGAAGTGTTCATCCACAAACGGACCACCAGTGACGGGGTCCAAAACAACGCCGGCTTTCTTTGAGAGTTCATTTTCAGGGATCAAACCAACCGACAGAAGCAAGGTGTCACAGGGAATGATTTCTTCAGTGCCGGGAATGAAGTTCCATTTTTCATCCACTGCAACGGACTCAATTGCTTCCACCCGGTTCTTGCCTATGATCTTTTTGATCGTGTGGTTAAGCTGTAGGGGGATGCCCCAGTCTTCCAAACACTGGACGTAGTTACGGCTCAACCCTGAAAGGTAAGATTGAATTTCGAGCACTCTTTCAACTTTTGCGCCTTCAAAGGTCAGACGGCGTGCCATGATCATACCGATGTCACCAGAGCCAAGTATGACAAACTTATTACCGGGCATATAGCCTTCAACATTCACCCAACGTTGGGCGGTACCGGCTGTAAAAATGCCGTTAGGTCGGTAGCCAGGCAGGCGTACCTGGGCACGGGTGCGTTCACGGCAGCCCATTGCCAAAACAAGGGCATGGGCATCAACCTCAAGATAACCGAAATCCCGGCTCGAGAGATACAGTCTTCGTTGTGAGGTCACATCCATAACCATGGTATCCATCAGGAACGTAATTCCTAAGGTTTTCGCTTCATTGATATAGCGCTGAGCGTACTCAGGACCAGGAAGGTCCTCTTTGAAGGTCTGCAGACCAAAGCCGTTGTGAATACATTGCAGAAGTATGCCGCCCAGTTCAACGTCGCGTTCAATGACCAAAACGTCATCCGCGCCGCCTTTTTTGGCTTCAATGGCGGCTGCCAGTCCACCTGGACCAGAACCAATGACAACAACGTCGTATTGCTTCTTAATTAACATTGGCGACCTCCGTATCTTTGGTAGTCCGATAGAGGTATTCGGAATCATCACCGCGTTTACTGATTTCAAAAGGAGAAACACCCAATTCTCGTGCCAGAATGGCAACTACACGGGTCATGTCGAACCCTCCTTGGCAGCGACCAGTGCCCAACCAGGTGCGGCGTTTGATCGCATCATAGGTGCGAGCAGGAACAGGTGAATGAATTTCAGCGACGATCTCGCCCTCCGTCACATTCTCGCAACGGCAAATCACACGACCATAACGAGGATCCATATCGCAAAGAAGTTTGCGTTCCTGATGGGTCATGTGAGCAAAACGTGGACGGGCTGGTCGGATCGGATCCCATTCTTTTTTGGGAACGAATTCTTCCCCTGCATCTTTCATCAGGTCGACTACCATCTCTGCGATGGCTGGAGCCGATGTCAAACCTGGCGACTCGATGCCGCCCAGGTTGACAAAGCCCTGTACGCTGCTGGGGACTTCAATTACATAATCGTTGTTGTAATTGATCCCGGGAGTGTAGCAGGGTCCGTTACCCATAGGTCTTAACCCCACGAAATTGGCAATGGAATGACGTAAGTTGAGTGATGGAATCAATTTCTTGGCACCATCAAGCAGTTCGTCCATACCTTCTTTGGTCATGGAAGTGTCTTCTTTGTCATCAATCACATTGCCATTAGGACCAACAATGGTATTTTCGTGTAGTGTGCCGGTTACCAAAATGCCCTTGCCCCGGCTGGATGGCACCGGGAAAAGCACGTTATGGATCTGGACTTCAGCCCGGTCAAAGATGAAGTATTCACCTTTACGCGGTTTGATGATGAATTCAGGGCGAACGCCAGCTTTGTGCATCACGGCGTCAGAGTAAATACCAGCCGAATTGATCACCCAACGGGCAAAGAAATCACCTCGATTGGTTTTTACACCAATAACGCGGTTCCCTTCCCAAATAAAATCTTCAAACTTGGTATTCAAGAGCACCGTAGCACCATTGATAACCGCGTTTTCTGCCGCGGCAACAGTGACCTGGAAGGGATCGCAAATACCGCCGGTTGTTGCCCAGAGGGCGCCGCTGGTTTCAGGGTTGATATCTCGCTCTCGAGAACGCATTTCACCAGCATCCAGCATCCTCATCCCTGGAACACCGTTTTTGATGCCCTGGTCCATCAATTTTTGTATGAGGGGTAGTTCCTCTTCGCCGATTGCGACCACATAATCGCCTCTGCGTTCAAAGGGGAAGTTGAGTTCTCCAGCTAGTTGGTCCCACATGGGATTCGCCCTTACGTTCATCAAGGCTTTCAGAGAGCCTGGTAAGGGATCATAACCTGCATGGACAATAGCCGTATTCGCCGAAGAGCAACCCATGCCAATATCTGCTTCTTTCTCTATCAGCAGCAGCCTGCCTTCGTAACGGGAAAGCCATCGGGCAATCATAGCACCGACTACGCCTCCCCCAATCACGATGTAATCGTATTTATCTTGCACACTTGCCTCCATTTTTAAGAATTCGATATGAAAAAAACCATAATACCTCTGGGGTATTGTTTTTCAGGAACAGACGATGGTCGCGAAGCGCTTTTCCCCGAAGCATGTGTTGTAAAGGTGATTAATAAACTAAAAAATAAGTTATCATTTTGTAAAAGTTAAGACATTTTTTTTAACTTTGAGGTATTATACTACGCAGCCAGTAAAATTCGGATAATTCAACAAAAAAATATTGTCATTCAGTGCAAAACATTGTAAAACTTGTATAAATAAGCGCGATTGTGTTATAGTTATTATTAGGTAATATCGGCGGAGTTCAAAACAAAGACGATATTAATTTCGGCAAATCTTTTAGGTTCTAGGGAGTAAGAGGATACTAAATTGAGTGGCCCACATGGAATGCAGCTGTGTTTTAAAAAGGATTGTTCTAAACAATCCATGAATACAGGTGCGTTTTTTTATACCTCCCCAGGAATACCAGGAAAGAAACCAATCAAAGTCTAATGCAAAAGGAATGGAGGTGCATATAGATCGTTCAAACGTAAATTTTTTTCTTCAATTAACAATAGTTTTTTTCAAACCATATTAAAAAAGGAGAAATATTCATGGAAAATCGTACTATGAAAGAGTTTATTGGCGAGGTGTTTGGCACCTTCATCCTGATTCTGCTTGGTGATGGTGTTGTCGCCAATGTTGGTCTGGCACCACGCGTTGCTGGTACCGCTTATAACTGGAATACCATTACCATCGGTTGGGCGTTCGCAGTAATTATTGCTGTCTACGTCTCTGCTGGTATCTCTGGTGCCCACCTGAACCCAGCTGTTACCCTTGGTTTGGCTGTCCGCCGTGGCTTCCCCTGGAAGAAAGTTCTGCCCTTCATTGTTGCTCAGATGATCGGTGCCTTCCTTGGTGCTGCTGCTGTATTTCTCATCTATCGCGATGGCCTCGTGGCTGCCGGTATGCCCAACGTCTGGTCCACCGGACCTGGTTCGGTATTTGGTCAGACTTGGTGGGGCTCTGCAAGCTCAGGCGCAACTGGCACCTACAGCATGCTGACTGCCTCTATTGCTGAATTATTCGGCACCTTCGTCCTGATCTGGGGCATTTGCGCCAGCGGTGACTTGAAGAACAATGGTCTCAAAGATAACCTCGGTGCATTAATCGTTGGTTTCGCTGTATTGGCTGTTGGTCTGTCCCTCGGTGGTCCCTCTGGCTATTCCATTAACCCCGCTCGTGACCTCGGTCCCCGCCTCTTTGGCGCCCTGGCTGGAACAACGGGTTTGTTCGATGGTCTGTACTGGCTGATCGTACCAGTCCTGGTCCCAGCAATCGCTGGTCCCATTGGTTTCTGGCTCTACGACATGGTCGTAACCAAGAACCTGCCCAAGAAAGATTAGTTCTTAACACGACCACATAATGACCGCAAGTCACGACTAAGCTTGGTCAAGGCAAGGTCGTACCAAGTAAAAAAAGGAGACTACGTATATGAAAAAATTGATCAATCACCCTGAAGATGTTGTGAAAGAAGAACTCAAAGGCATCGAACTGGCTCATCCCGATCTGGTCAAAGTCTTTTATGATCCTGACTTTATCGTTCGCGCAGATGCACCTGTTCAAGGCAAAGTTGCCCTGGTCTCCGGTGGAGGCAGCGGTCATGAACCCATGCATGGTGGTTTTGTCGGCAAAGGCATGTTAGACGGAGCCTGTCCAGGCGCAGTCTTTACCAGCCCGACCCCAGACCAGATGCTTGAGGCTACCAAGGCTGTTGATGGCGGTGCAGGCGTACTACACATTGTTAAGAACTACACCGGCGATGTGATGAACTTCGAAATGGCTGCCGATTTGGCCCGTGGAGAAGGCATTGAAGTCGAATCGGTACTTGTCGATGACGATGTTGCTGTAGAAAACAGCACCTGGACTGCAGGACGGCGCGGAGTCGGTCTAACCGTTTTGATGGAAAAGATCGTTGGTGCTGCCGCCGAAGAGGGCCGTTCACTGAAAGAATGTGCCGATTTGGCACGCAAGGTAAACGCCCAAGGTCGCAGTATGGGTATGGCATTGACTTCCTGCACAGTTCCGCATGTGGGCAAACCCTCATTTGACCTGCCAGAGGATGAAATGGAAATCGGTATCGGTATCCATGGCGAACCTGGTCGTCATCGCATTAAGCTCGAATCAGCAGATAAGATCACTGAAATGCTGGTTGAGCCTATCGTCCAGGACCTGCCTTATCAAGCTGGCGATGAAGTTCTGTTGTTCGTCAACAGCATGGGCGGCACTCCCTTGATCGAGCTCTACATTATCTATAGAAAAGCTGTGGAATTGCTCGAAGCGAAGGGGATCAAAGTAGTTCGCCATCTGATCGGTCCCTATATCACCAGCCTCGAAATGGCTGGAACGTCCATCACACTTCTGAAAATGGACGAAGATCTGAAGAAACTCTGGGATGCGCCGGTCAAAACCGCCGGAATGCGCTGGGGTATTTAGTTTATCGAAAATACGCTACTGGAGTTTTACAACTCCAGTAGCGTCTTAAAGAGGCAATTGTGGCTATTACTAAAGATGATGTCTTGAATTGGGTAAAGAATTTTGCTCAAGTGATCGAAGATAACCATGAAATGTTAACAGATCTCGACCGTGAGATTGGTGATGCAGATCATGGTGCCAACATGAGACGCGGGTTCAAAGCCGTCCTTGAAAAATTGCCATCCGTTGAGGACAAAGATATTGGAACCATACTGAAAAATGTCGGTATGACGCTTTTGTCCAAGGTGGGTGGAGCTGCAGGTCCACTTTATTCCACGTTTTTTATGAAAGCCGGAACATCTATTGGCGCAAAAACAGAAATGGAATTAAGCGATTGGGCTCAAGCTCTGGAAGCAAGCACTGTTGGTATCGCCAACCTGGGGAAAGCCCAGCCAAACGATAAGACCATGCTGGATGCAATGTATCCCGCATTAAGTGCTTTGAACGCAGCAATGGGGGATGGAGCCTCGACTGGTGAAGCTCTTCAAAAATCAGCCGAAGCCGCTCATGAAGGCATGCTGGCGACAATCCCTCTTGTCGCACGCAAAGGTCGTGCCAGTTACCTGGGCGAACGCAGTGCTAATCATCAGGATCCTGGAGCAACGTCAACCTATTTCCTCATTAAATCAGCCGCAGAAACTTGGGCAGACTGCTAAAGTCTGAAATATAACCAAAATAAAAAAGGAGAAAATTATGGCAAAGTACGTAGGCGCAATCGATCAAGGAACCACCAGCACCCGTTTTATGGTCTTCGATCATTCAGGGAAAGTGGTCGGTTACGATCAAAAAGAACACGAACAGATCTATCCTAAACCAGGCTGGGTCGAACACGATGCGTTAGAAATTTGGCAAGCTACCCAGGATGTTATCAAGGGTGCGCTGGATAAGCTAAAAATCGATGTCAAAGAGATTGCAGCAATTGGTATCACCAACCAACGCGAAACCACGGTTGTTTGGGAAAAAGCAACTGGCAAGCCAGTTTATAACGCCATTGTATGGCAGGACACCCGTACAGACTTAATTTGTAATGAATTAGCCAAAGACGGTGGTCAGGATCGCTTCCGCACCAAAGTCGGTCTGCCCCTGGCAACCTACTTCTCTGGTATGAAAGCAAAATGGATTCTCGACAATCATCCCGAATTGAAAGAAAAAGCCGAAAAAGGCGAGATTCTCTTCGGTAACATCGACACCTGGGTGATTTGGAACCTCACTGGCGGCCCTCGTGGCGGCGTACATGTGACAGACGTCTCCAACGCTTCCCGAACCTTCATGATGAACTTGGAAACCCTCGACTGGGATCCTGAGATGCTCGCTATTTTGGGCATCCCCCGCGCTATGCTTCCCGAGATCAAAGCCTCAAGCCAGGTTTATGGCTATGTTAAGGGCGGCGATTTGGATGGCATCGCTGTGGCAGGTGACCTGGGCGATCAGCAGGCTGCTCTCTTTGGACAGACCTGTTACAGCGCTGGCGAAGCCAAGAACACCTATGGCACCGGCTGCTTCATGCTCATGAACACCGGCACACAACCGATCCAATCCAAGAATGGTCTGCTGACCACCCTTGGTTACAAAATCGGCAACGAACCCGCTGTTTACGCATTGGAAGGCTCTATCGCCATCACCGGTGCTCTTGTGCAGTGGATTCGTGACAACCTTAAGATGATCGAAAAATCATCTGACATCGAAATGCTTGCCAACTCTGTCGAAGATTCCGGCGGCATCTACTTTGTGCCCGCCTTCTCCGGTCTCTACGCTCCGTATTGGAAGAGCGATGCCCGTGGTGCTATTGTCGGTCTGACCCGCTATATCGCCGCTGGTCATCTGGCTCGCGCCGTCCTTGAAGCAACTGCTTATCAGACTGCTGAAGTTCTGGAAGCTATGAACAAGGACTCTGGCGTCGATCTGACCGCTCTGAAAGTTGACGGCGGTATGGTCTTCAACGAGACCCTCATGCAATTCCAGTCCGATATCCTCGGCGTCCCCGTGATTCGCCCGACTGTCGCAGAAACCACCGCCCTCGGCGCTGCCTATGCAGCTGGCCTGGCTGTTGGCTTCTGGGAGAAGGTCGAAGACCTGCGCGTCAACTGGGGTAAGGACAAGGAATGGCACCCCAAGATGGATGCAGATACCCGCGCCAAACTCTACAAGGGTTGGAAGAAAGCGGTCACCCGCACCTTCGATTGGGTCGAAAACTAAGTTCGCAGTTCGTTTAGAATTATGGGGCGGAGCCTTACGGCCTCGCCCCTAATTTTTAGCTAAAACAGGAGTAGATCGAATGAGTAATAAAACCAAGAATACCAAACTAAAGAAGAAGGCGGAAGTAACTATAGCAGACCTTAGCAAACCCTGGATCCAGCAAAAAACCGGTTTTCGCGTGATAACAGCATTAAGTATTGTCATCATGATTTTAGTTGCGGTTCAAATCATCGTGGGAAGTGGTGATTGGGGACGCGGTTTGTTGTGGGGGTTCCTTTTTGGCGGTAGTATTTGGCTTGTTTTCTTTGGTATGAATTGGTTTCACTCTCTCTTCCATCCCAAAACCAACCAGAATGATCACTCCAAAGATCAAAAATAGAGGGACAAAATGGTCAACATCCTACTAGTCTCACATAGTTATAAACTTGCCAAGGGAACAGCCGAATTGGTAAGGGAGATGGCACCATCACCTGATTTGAAAATCAGAGTCGCAGCAGGATTGGGGGATGACCATGATGAAATTGGCACCAATGCGGTCGAAATTATGGAAGCTTTAAATGAGCTTGCCGAAAACAATGATGTCCTGGTGTTAATGGATCTGGGCAGCGCAGTTTTGAGCACAGAGATGGCACTGCAGATGCTCGATGAAAGCATCACCGCCAGGGTACGAATGTGCCCGGCTCCGTTCGTAGAAGGAGCCATTGCTGCAGGGGTGCAGGCAAATATTGGCAGTCCCATCCAGGAAGTATACGAAGAGGCAATGAATGCTCTTGCAGCCAAACAACAGCAAATAGTTGGCGAACAGACGACGCAAGTCGTTGTCTCTCCAGAACCGGTTAAGACAGCAGCGGAACCTGGAAGTTCTGCAGATAAGGCTGAACTGCTGGTGAAGGTGACTAATCCTTCTGGTTTACATGCCCGCCCGGCGGCAACGTTTATTCAAACTGTTAAGAAGTACGATGCCAAACTGACCGTAACCAACCGCACCAACGACACGGAAGCTGTCTTAGTAAAAGGCATGATCTCAGTAATGCTACTGGAAGCCAAGCAGGGGGATGAGCTTTTTCTCCAGGCTACCGGCCCAGACAAACACGCCGTCCTGGCTGAATTAAAAGAATTATTCCTGGATAACTTTGGGGAGTAGTAGGTTTAGTTATATCTCGTGGGGGTAGTAACAGTGGTGATCTGTCTTTATCATTTTTGCCCCATGAATTGTCCTTTCTCTCAACTCTGATCAGGGTGAGTCTGAGACTCACCCGTACTTTTTGCAAACAACACCTTGGTTGCTCCTGGAACAATTCTCTGTTTCATGGAAGATTTCCCGCTATGTAAATTAGCTTGACTTTCAACAGCAACAGTCGTATAGTTAAGCGCTCTTAACTATTAAGCAGGATTAAATGAACGATAATTTTTTACAGAATCTCTTCGACCTGGCAGACCTAATCTCGCGATATTCATTCATTGAGCGGTTTCATTTTATCCAGGAAACCGGGCTATCCCAGAGCCAGATGATGAGCCTTTTCTATTTGAATCGAAATCAAGACGTGTCCATCAACTCACTGGCAACCTATTTGGACATCTCCAACCCGGCAGTCTCGCAAATGGTTGAAAAATTAGTTCGTTCCGGTCTCGTAAAACGGATATCCAATCCCCACGATCGCCGGGGTAAATTGCTTGAGCTAACTGAAGATGGCAAAAATGTGGTTGCAAAAGCCAAAATCGCGCACCATCACTGGATCCAGGCATTAGCCGAGACCATTGAACCCGAACAAATACCGGTGATCGAAGAATCAATCAGGATCATTCTCAAGAAACATGCCGTATTACAATCCGCCAATAAACAATCTTCCCTTCAAGGTGAAAAATAACATATGCTCAGACTTAAAAAATACATCCTTCCCTATTGGAAAAGTATCCTCCTCGCCATTGTGATGGTCGTTGTAGTTGCTGCATCGGATCTTTCTTTGCCCGATCTTCTTTCCCAAATCATTAACGTTGGCATCCAGCAGCGGGGTATTGAGAGCGGTGCACCCGATGCCCTGAGCACTGAGACAATGCAATCGCTCCAGCTGCTTCAAAGTCCCCAGGATCATGCAAGCATCCTCTCGAATTACGAACTGGTTGAACCGGATTCAGCCCAGGCAGCATCCCTGCTGGAGAAGATTCCGGTGCTTAAGAACGAATCAATCTATGCGATAAAGCCGCTTGAAGATGAAGAAAAGCTTGCCCTGGAAGACCTGATTTCCAAACCATTGATCTTCATTCAGGCCATCAACTTGATACAAAATAACCCTGACCAAGCCAAACAACTTCTGGGAAACAACTTCCCGACCCAAGCGCTAAATATACCCCAGGGTGTCAGCCTTCAGCAGCTGCTGCAGGCAATGCCAGCGGAACAAAAGGCTGCCTTGGAAAAGGCTGTCACCGAGCACCTCTCATCTCTCGAAGGTTCCATTTTGCACCAGTTGACCATTTCATCTGTCAACGCGGAGTACACCCGCCTTGGGATCGATACGCAAAAAACCCAAAGCCAGTACATTCTTGATGTGGGTCTGCGCATGATCCTCGTGGCAATAATTGGGCTGATATCTTCTTTGATTGTCAGTTACCTTGCGTCCCGTACCTCTGCAGGTGTAGCCAGAGATGTTCGTTCAGCAATTTTCACCAAAGTGGAAAATTTCACTACCGCAGAATTTGAGAAGTTTTCAACAGCTTCTCTTATCACCCGCACGACCAATGATGTCAGCCAGGTGCAGATGGTGGTGTTTATGTTAATCAGAATGGCGGTCATGGCGCCCATGATTGGAACCTTGGGCATCATTTATGCCCTCGATAAGAGCCCTGGCATGTGGTGGACCATTGCATTGATAGTTGGAGCACTTCTTATCGTGATCATGTCTCTTTTTTCAATCGTCCTTCCAAAGTTTAAGGTCATTCAACAATTAATCGACCGACTCAATCTGGTCATGCGTGAAAACCTATCTGGCATCCTGGTTGTAAGAGCCTTTAACAAACAAGGTTACGAGGAAAATCGCTTCGATAAAGCTAACCTGGATGTTACAGACAACCAGATCTTCATCGGCAGAGCGATGTCCTTTGTATTTCCATTGATGAACCTGGTGATGTTGGGTGGTCAGGTATTAATCATTGCCGTTGGCGCGCGCTTTGTTGCTCAGAGCTCTCTTCAGGTTGGCAATCTGATCGCGTTCATGCAATATTCGATGCAAATTTTCTTCGCATTTATGCAGCTTTCTATGCTCTTCATCTTCATCCCCCGTGCTGCAGTCTCAGGCGATCGCATTGCTGATGTTTTGGAAACACCCATTGTGATTACCGATCCTCAGGAGCCAAAGATTTTTGATGAGCCTGTCAGAGGTCTGGTGGAATTTCATGATGTCGATTTCAGATATCCTGATGCTGAGGAAGATGTTTTGCACGACGTCAGTTTCAGGGCAGAGCCTGGTCAGGTGACAGCGATCATCGGTTCAACTGGTTCCGGCAAATCAACACTTGTCAACCTTCTTCCGCGCTTCTTTGATGTCACTAATGGGGCCATCACCCTCGATGGCATTGACATTCGCGAGCTGACTCAAAAAGAACTGCGCGAACAAATCGGTTATGCCCCCCAAAAGGGGCTCCTTTTCAGCGGCAGCGTTGCGAGTAATCTGCAAGTAGGTAGGCCTGGAGCTAATGAAGAAGAGATGCTGGAGGCAATTCAAATTGCTCAGGCGGAAGATTTTGTGTGTAAGGATGATAACGGATTAAATATGGAAATATCCCAGGGAGGCACCAACGTTTCAGGTGGACAAAAACAACGGCTTTCTATTGCCAGGGCGGTGATCAAGAAACCACCGGTGTTTATTTTTGATGACACCTTCTCAGCGCTTGATTTCAAGACAGATGCAGCCTTAAGGCAAGCCATTAGTCAGAAACTGAGTGACAGTACCCTCTTAGTGGTCACACAGCGCGTGTCAACCGCCAAGCTTTCAGACCAGATCCTTGTTTTGGAGGACGGGCGCGTGGTAGGAAAGGGCAAACATCACGAGCTGATGCAAAGCTGCAAGACCTATCAGGAAATTGCCAATTCTCAGCTCAGTGAGGCGGAGTTAGCATGAGCGACAATAAACAACCTCAACCTGACAACAAATCTAAAGTCCAAAGCCAACAGCCGCCCATGCGGCGGGGTGGTGGTCCTGGCGCATTAGTGCCTGGAGAGAAAGCCCGTGATTTCAAAGGCAGTATGCGAAACCTGATTCGTTACCTGGGTAAATACAAGTGGATGATCCTGTTTGCGATGCTCCTGGCAGCTGGTTCAACAGTCTTCTCAATTTTTGGTCCCCGCACTCTGGGTCAGGCGACAACAGAACTCTACCTCGGAGTTCAACGAATGGTCCAAAATGATCCACTTGGTATCGATTTTGTCCGCCTGAATCAAATCTTGCTGCAGGTAATAACCTTATATCTAATCTCAACTCTTCTGGGTGTGATCCAGGGTTATGTGCTCACGACCATATCTGCAAAAATCACATACGATCTGCGAAAAGAGATTTCAGAAAAAATCAACCGTCTTCCACTAAGTTTTTTTGACCGCGTTACGCATGGTGAAGTACTCTCACGAGTCACAAACGATGTGGACACAATCAACCAAACCCTTAATCAGAGTCTCTCTCAGATCATCACTTCACTCACCCGCGTCGTTGGTGTCTTGATCATGATGCTCAGTATCAATCTGGTGATGACCCTGATTGGTATCGCTATGGTACCGATCGCAATGATCCTGATTCGAGCTGTTGTCAGTAAATCGCAAGTTTACTATCGCAAACAGCAGGAATACTTAGGTCACATTAATGGGCACGTTGAAGAAATGTATGGCGGTCACGTGGTCTTGAAGGCCTTCAATGGTGAGAATGCCAGTATTGCTCGTTTCGAAGAATTGAACGACACTCTCTTTGACAGTGCCTGGCGTTCGCAGCTATTGACTGCCGTGATCATGCCCAGCATGCGCCTTATCAGCAACTTCGGTTACATCGCAGTTGCAATACTGGGCGGCTCCCTTGTAATCCAGGGTAAGTTGAATGTTGGTGATATCCAAGCTTTCATTTCGTACCTGCGTTCTTTCCAGGACCCCTTGTTGCAGATTGCCAACATCACCAACATCCTCCAACAGACCGCAGCAGCTGCAGAACGTGTCTTCGAGTTTTTGCATGAACCTGAAGTCGTTTCCGAAACTCAAAATCCGGTCGTTCTTAACAGCGTGGAAGGTGCTGTGGAATTCAGAAATGTACGGTTTGGCTACGAACCTGGTACCTCCGTAATTAAAGATTTTTCAGTTAAGGTAGAACCTGGTCAGCAGGTCGCGATCGTTGGACCCACCGGAGCAGGCAAGACCACCCTGGTAAAACTGCTGATGCGTTATTATGATATCGATAGCGGAGAGATCCTGGTTGATGGGGTAAACATCAAAGACTTCACTCGGGCTGACCTGCGCAGCAAGTTTGCCATGGTGCTTCAGGATACCTGGTTATTCAACGGCACAATTCGGGAAAATATTCGTTATGGTCGCCAGGAGGCAACAGACGAAGAAGTGGAACGCGCAGCCGATACGGCTTATGCCGATCACTTTACGCGCACCTTGCCCGGCGGTTATGAAATGGTGCTCAATGAAGATGCTTCCAATATGTCTGCTGGTCAAAAACAGTTGTTGACGATTGCCCGCGCAGTCCTGGCAGACCCACCTATCCTTATTCTGGATGAGGCTACCAGTTCGGTCGATACCCGCACGGAGGTCTTAATCCAAAAAGCTATGGATAAACTGATGCATGGCAGAACATCTTTTGTGATCGCACACCGCTTGTCCACCATCCGCAATGCTGACCGGATTTTAGTATTGAAGGATGGAGATATTGTTGAGCAGGGAACCCACGAAAGCTTGCTTGAGGCTGATGGCTTTTATGCCGAGTTGTATAACAGCCAGTTTGTGAGCTTGGCAGCCTAATTTTGGGAATAAGGGACGACGTTCTAGTCGTCCCTTTTTTATTCTTGTTTCAATTCTTCTTCAACGATTCGGATGCCACTGCTTGCGCCGATCCGTGTTGCCCCTGCCTCCACCATCTGCATCGCATCAGCATAGCTGCGGATGCCACCGGATGCCTTGACACCCAACTTGTCACCAACCACGCTACGCATAAGAGCAATATCTTCCACGGTCGCGCCGCCGGTTGAAAACCCGGTCGAGGTTTTTACAAAATCAGCGTCAGCTTCCATTGAAATCTGGCAGGCTTTTACTTTTTCCTCGTCAGTCAACAGGCAGGTCTCGATGATCACTTTAACGATTGCCTGGCGCTTGTGTGCCTCCAAAACGACTTTGCGGATATCTCGTGCAACTGCATCCAGGTTCCCTGATTTCAGCTCGCCCACATTCAGCACCATGTCAATCTCAACAGCCCCATCCTTGATTGCACGTTTCGTTTCAGCCCTTTTTGCCTTGGTGGACATGGCGCCCAGCGGGAAACCAATCGTGGCTGCCGTTTTAACCTGGCTGCCAGTCAGAATTTTTGAGCAATGTTTGACCCAATAACTATTCACACAGACCGCGCCAAACCCGTAATCAATTGCCTCACGACAGAGTTGATCAACCTGGGCAAGCGTGGCGTCGGGTTTGAGCAAGGTATGGTCAATTATTCCAGCCAGTTTGCTCGTAGTTTCTTTCATTTCTTGTGTTTTGGGTGCATTTTCGTTATCAGTCATATTTTCTCCTTTTTTCAACGCGACCTCAGTCTTCGCCTGACATGCTTGTGATTACCAGACCATCAGCAAGGCATAAAATGTATTATGATTGGGTTACTGCCTGGTTGTACCAGCAGCCACTCTTATCGAGGGATAATCATAACGAAACAAGCATGAAAAGTCCAGACTTCCAACCCATCAGCGCTGCTGCCCATCCGAATATTGCCTTTATCAAGTATTGGGGTAATCGGGACCGGGAACTACGCCTGCCCTGCAACGGCTCGCTTTCGATGAATCTTTCGGGTCTCGTAACGCATACAACGGTCAGGTTTGACCCTGAGCTTCAACAAGATTGTTTCGTTCTTTCTGGAGAAATAACCAGTGGACCAGCCTTAAATCGGGTCAGTCATTTTCTTGATCATGTTCGTTTACTGGCGAAAACGAATGTCTACGCGCATGTTGAGAGCCAAAACAATTTCCCAATTGGGGCAGGGATTGCTTCTTCTGCCTCCGCCTTTGCCGCCCTGGCAATGGCAGCCAGCCATGCTATTGGATTAAAGCTAAACGAAAGGGATCTTTCGCGTCTTGCCCGGCAAGGTTCTGGCTCTGCCTGCCGCTCCATTCCCGATGGCTTTGTGGAATGGCAACCAGGAACCAATGACGCTGACTCTTTTGCTTTCTCGATTGCCCCTGCAGATCACTGGAATCTGGTCGACCTGGTCTGTGTGCTCGACAATACTCACAAGTCCGTCGGTTCAACCGATGGGCATGCGCTGGCAAAAACCTCCCCCTTACAAGCAATTCGGCTGGCTCATGTGCAAGAACGAGTTGAAAAGTGTCGTACAGCTATTTTGGATAAGGATTTTGAGCGGTTTGCCGAAGTGGTTGAGGAAGATTCGAATCTGATGCACGCAGTGATGCGCACAAGCAACCCACCCTTACACTATTGGCTTCCAGAAACTGAAATCATATTGTGGAATGTGCTCAATTGGCGCAAGGAGGGGCTGCCTGTCTGCTCCACCGTGGATGCCGGCCCCAACGTGCACGTGCTTGCGTTGGGTGAGTACGCCGAAGAAGTGGAAACGCGCTTGGCTGGATTACCCGGAGTACAAAAGATTTTCAAAGCAAGCCCGGGCGATGGAGCTAAATTACTCGAATAGCACTTACCAGATCTTGGTGTTTTTCGCTTTCATTGTCCCATCCAAGCCCTCAACAGCCTTGGAAATTTCTTTCAGGTTGTCATTGAGCTGGGAAATTTTATCAAGTCGTTCAGCCAAATGATCCAACTGACCCAATAGATCTTCAGTTCGATCTGATATTCGTTCAAGATGGCGGGGAATGTCCTCAACCGCATGGGTCAGATCGGTCAGACTACTTTTATGCGTCTCCAGGATGCCGTGAAAAACGCTCAGGTCCAGGAGGTATTCAAGTTTTCTGACCAGATCATTTAAACCACCCGTATAAGTCACCGTAACTTTGTATAGTTTCGGCAAGGTTTCAGATTTCAAGCGGGTTTCAAGTCGATCAATGGAAGTCCTTAGTTCAAATCCAGGTGGTATGGCAGGAATGGGTTGGTGGATCAGCGATAATTGCTCCAAATCGTAATTCTTCAATGACGTTTGCAGTGGCGGATCGAAAACAACCTTAACATTGTTAGCAATGGATTTGCCTGTGTTTTTGATAACCAGGTCAAAAATAGGTGAATCGGTTTGGGCGTCAAAGTAGACCGCGATGTAGGGCGCAAACTCTAAATAGCGATCTTCTACCATTTCTACGATGCTTTTTTCGGTCGCGGCAGCTGATTTTTTAGTTTCTCTCGCCATCTCGGCAGTCTTGATCACATACAGAATCACGGCAACCAGGCTGGCAATCTGTACGATCAATAATATTGTTTCCCTCAAGCTCTCAGACATCTTGGCTCCTCGTGATCAGTTCTTGACCTTCTTCGGTTTTTGAAAGGGCAGTTGTTCCCAGGTGGCCCTCAAGACCTGGCATACAAAATCCTGGTCATCCAGGTTCTCAAACACGTATGAAAGCCTCGCGCCAGGGTACGCATATCCTTCCATGGCGCTCTCCCCCAATAGTTCAGCGCCGGCTTCAGTCTTCTTCAGGAAGACTTGGTTGTCACAGATCAGCCCCATGACTTTGCCGTCCATATAGAAACCATATTCGCCAAACATCTTCCGAACGCTAACATCCCCAGCCAGGCTTAGCTGTTCCAGGACGTATTGAATGTACTCATCAGTGCAAGACATCCTGCCCTCCCATAGTAGTCTGCTTTATTGTAATCAAGTTTTCTTTTATTCCGGTGAGTTTGTATGGAAAATTTGCGAAGATATCATGGCTTGCGTAAAGGTCGCATTGGTGAGCTTGACGCTGTGCCCGAAGGATTTTGAGGACGTCTTAATAATCTGGGAGGTTACACTTGAAAGTCCTCGTTCCGCTAAGCGCAGCCGTCAAATTATCGCTGCAACTACTGGCGGATTGAGAGCAGGTCAATGTCTCCGTATTACGAAGGTCATGACGCTCTCAATCACGCCCTACGACTCCGGGTGAGGTTCTTTCATGGTCGGTAGGCAGGGAAAAGTCGTAAATCAATCTTATCAATCAGGCTATAATAAATGCCATGAAAAAATTGGGCGCATTTTTGTTCCTCCTTTTAATCTGCCTGGTTCCTCTGACTCACGTCATCGGTATTCCGCAAAACCCAAGCCAAAATACTGTAATCGTTTCCACCCCCCAGGCGGATGGAGCTATATATCACCAGGTAGTCGATGGCGATACCCTGTACACCATCGCCGAAGCCTACGGCATGACCCCCAGCGACATCATGATCCTAAACGGCAACAGTCCTACAGCGACTGAAATCTATATCGGTCAATTCTTACTGATCAGGCGCGGAACGATCGCCACCGCAACACTTGAACCTGCACCTACCATAGCGCCTCACACACCGCAACCAACCGTGGTCCAACCCACCCGTACGGCAATCCCAACCAAAACGCCTTTGCCCAGCCCTACCCCAACGCAACCTCCTACAACAACTCAATTGTTGTTTGGTGACAGCCAACGCATTGGGATGAGCCTGATTGCAGCCAGCGCCATTGGAATTGTTTTGGTGGTAATCTTCGGGTTTCTAAGGAAGTCTAAGTAAACCTAACCCATTTATTAAAAAGTCAGGTTATGCTACAAACCCCCTCGTTGAAAAGCAAGGGTATAATCTTGCAGAGAAATTTATGGCTAAACAGTTGAAAACAATAACGATTTATGCTGGTTCTGCCGACAATCTGGCAGATAGATACGTTCAGGCTGCCTATGATTTGGGAAAACTTTTAGCAAGCGAAGGGCGTGTCATCGTGTTTGGATCGGGCAAGACTGGTCTGATGGGCGCGGTAGCACGAGGCTCTTTAGAAAACCATGGAGAGGTCATAGGGGTGATTAACCATGACCTCAACCTGCCCCAACTCGTCTTTGAAAAGCTGACCAGAATAGAAATAGTTGACAATATCCAGATCAGGCAAGCCAGGATGAGTGAGCTGGGGGATGGCTTTATTGCGCTTCCAGGTGGTTTTGGCACGTTTTACGAAGTGCTCGAAGCCCTCACCTGGGCGCAGTTGGGACATCACAAAAAACCGATCGGTTTTCTGAACGTCGATGGTTACTACGACCCGCTTCTCAGCATGTTTGAGCACGCTATTAGTGCTGGATACATCTACCCTGAACATCGTGATCTCTTTGTTGAATCTGGCGACCCTGTCAAACTCCTGGCTTCAATGGATAGCTTCATGCCCCCACAAAACATGAACCGGTGGTTGATCCGCGAATGAACGAGATTCAATTACTCTTGATCGATTTGGATGACACTGTCTATCCACCTGATACAGGTGCCTGGGATATTCTTGGCAATCGTATCTATGAGTTTATGGATAAGTATGTCGGTATTCCCTATGAGATAATCCACGAGGAGCGAGATCGGCTTTTTCATCTGCATGGCACAACTATGAAAGGCTTGCACGTGGAATATGGTGCGAATGTCAACGATTATCTCGACTATGTTCACGATGTGGATCTCACCGGGGTAATTGTAGAAGATCCGGCGTTGCGTCAGGCACTTATCGAAATCCCGCAGGAAAAGTGGATTTTCACTAACGCCTGCCGCGCCCATGCTGAACAAATCCTGCGATTGGTCGGGATACGTGACCTTTTCACAGAAATCATCGATGTCTTGGATACCGACCCATACTGCAAACCAGACCCGCTTGCCTTTTCAATTGCGCTTGAAAAAGCCGGCAATCCGGACCCAAGCCGATGCCTGTTTATTGATGACCGTGTTCCCAACCTGGACGCAGCCAAAGCGCTCGGCATGTACACTGTGCAGGTCGACCCCACAGGCGATACTGCGGACAGTCACTTGGTGATCAAAAAATTGAGTGACCTGCCTCTGGCTCTTGCTGAGGCTGGGTTGTTGAAATAATTGTAAACTTACCGCTTCTCTCACCAACTGAGGGCGGCTATTGGAGAAACTATGGAAAACAAAGTATTACGATCTTGTCTGATTTCGATTGTCATCATCGCTCTGCTTGGTGCCACCTTTCTTACCGGGTTTGCGGCGGGATCTTTACTCCCCAATAAAACAATCCGCCAGGCGCTTGGTTTGGACGAAACGCCTGTTGTCCAGGCAACGCCTTTTCCCACTGCTTTGCCCAACGAACCAACCCAACCAGGGGAGACCCCAACCCAGGTATACCAGGCTACGACTGATGAAGAGCTGGAAGAACTTTTCAAACCGTTTTGGGAGAGCTGGGACCTGCTGCATGAGAACTACGTTGATCAGCCGTTGGACGACCTGGCATTGATGCGGGGTGCAATCTCCGGCATGCTGGCTGCTACAGGTGACAAGCACACCTCTTATATGAACCCCGAACAATTCCAACAGGCTAACGCTGAAATGAGCGGAGAAGAGTATACAGGCATCGGTGCCTGGGTAAACACCACCGGTGAGTACATTGAAGTTGTCTCCCCTATGAAAAATTCGCCTGCAGAAAAAGCCGGTTTGAAAGCCAAAGATATCGTCATAGCCATCGATGGTGAGGATATGACCGGCATTCCCGGAGATCTTGCACTGCAAAAAATCCTGGGGCCAGCTGGTGAGGAAGTCACCCTGACCATCCGGCGTGGTGAGGAAATCCTTGAATTTACCATTGTCAGGGAAAAAATCACGGTTCCGGCTGTAGAGTACGAAATGCTCGAAGGCGACATTGCCTATATAGCCCTTTACACTTTCAATGAACTGGCAACCGACCAGGTGCGAGAAGCTCTGAAGGAACTGCTTGCGCAGAACCCCAAGGGTCTCATTTTTGATCTGCGGAATAACGGTGGTGGTTTACTTGTCACTGCAATTGAAATCACCTCGGAGTTCGTGAGTAATGGCATCGTCATGTATGAAGAATATGGTGATGGCAGCCGCGACAGTTACAATGCCCGACCGGGCGGGTTGGCAACCGATATCCCATTGGTGGTGTTGATCAATGAAGGTACAGCCTCTGCCTCGGAAATCACAGCTGGCGCAATCCAGGATTATGGTCGCGGAACCCTGATTGGTGTTACCAGTTATGGCAAAGGCTCAGTTCAAAATTGGATTCCTCTGCGAACCGAAGCCGGTGGCGTTCGCATCACGATTGCGCGCTGGCTGACCCCCAATGGCAATCAGATCAATGAAGTCGGTCTCACACCTGATATTGAGGTTCCCTATACCCAGGAAGATGTAGATGCTGACCGCGACCCCCAACTTGACGCTGCAATTGAATTCTTCAATCAACAGTAGGGAAGGGTTTTGCCCTATAACGTAGAGATAGGCCGGGTTGGAATATCCAACCCGGTTTTCTATAACCCCAATTCATTTCCCCTTTGAAGAGGGGGCAGAAGATCACGACCCCTCTTTTCTGCTTGCATGCCGAAGGCATAGTAAGCCGGCGAAGCCGGGGATCGACAGCTTGCATCGCGCTCGCGGGAGTGGGAACGTGGCGGGAAACGACAACACTTGTCATTGCGAACTTCGTTGTAATTATCACGGTTGTCTCAAATCGTAAGTGGGATGCGTGGCAATCTACATCTCATTGAATGTAGAAATTGTTCCCTACTGGAATAGGTAGTGCCTGGAGTGAGGTTTAGAGATCAGACCGACATGCCATTTTGCCAATCTGACTGACTTGTGATCAAAAAACATCAAGGCGAATTGGCACGCAGTGCCAATGTTTTCATAACGGCGTAGGTCTCATAAAATTCTCCAACGCCAACACCGAAGCTGTTTATTGGCTATATCTCTTTACGCTGACATCACCCAATAATTAAAAAAGCTGCCGGATATCCGGCAGCTTTTCGAAAAATTGTAAAGTCTACTTAACCAGGAATGTGGTGCTGGCTGTGGCAGACACATATCCTGTCTTTGTCACCGTGGCCAACAAGCTATAAGTTCCGGTACCAGTCTTTCGGGTACTCAGGCGGGTATTGAAGGTGTAGACACCTGATGTGCCCGTCGTCCCCGTGAAAGTTGTCGCAGACCCTATGGTGCCGGTCATTTTCACACTGACCGATGCCGAGGGTACTGCAGCGCCATTCTGATCAGTTACTGTCACGGTCACATAAACACGTTCACTATTAACATAACTGGCTTTGTCTGTAACAATCGTGGCGTACATGGTCTGTTGGGTGGGTGGCTCTGTCACCATTATTGTGATCTGTTTGGCAGCTGTCAATCCGCCGCTGTCGCTTACACTGGCATCAACCACGTACGTTCCAACCGCAAGGTCAGATTTACTGAAGCTTGCACCTGTATACACGAGACTGCCATTCAACTTCCATGCGATTGATGAGCTCAAATTACCATCTTCCGTATCAGTCGCGGAAGCATTAAAGGCAATCGCTGCACCGGCGGTGAAGCTGGCGCCGTTGGTTGGACTGTTGATGATCAGAGTAGGCGTGCTGTTCTCAGGAGTTCCACCATAACCCAGGTAGGTCAGGGCAGCACGGGCTCTTACCAAACCATAACCATAGTAAACATCTTTTCCAGCTGCACCAAGGTCTTCCGCAGAAGCGGTCAATGCCTGGCGAATCTGAACATTCGTCCAGGAAGGATTCGCGCTCCACACAAGTGCGGCAACGGCAGAAACATGGGGGGTCGCCATCGAGGTGCCATCCCAGGCTTCATATCCGCTTGCCGGCTTTTCAATCTGGCTAAGCACTGTCGCGATCTGTCCGAGCTTATTGGCAACCAGGTATTGACCATCTTCCTGGCTTAATGAAATCCCAATAATCGAGGAGCTGTTGCCTTCACCCAACGTTCCTAGAAAACCTCCTGGCTCGTTGTTGTAGATGATCGCCGCAACACCCCCACCTGCCTTTGCATTAGCCACTTTAGTGTAAAAGTCAATGACTCCTCGCTCGCACAGCACAACCTTACCAGTCCAGGACCCTACTGAATCGCAAAGTCCGCCGCTGACAAGCGCACCGCTGGCAGTTCCGAGGGCAGAGAATTCAATATGCCCTCCGGAATATCCAATTCCGCTCACAGTTACCACGTTGGTTTCTATATAGGGTAGCGTTGAAAGCACAGCAACGCCAGGTGCAGCGATTTCTACAGCACTGTTGTATTGGGAGAAATCTGCTACAACTTTGTTGGAATCGATCGCTGCCACAGACATGACCGAATCGTAAGAAGCTGGATAGGACAAAGCAGAAGTTCCCTCGTTGCCTGCTGCTGCAATGCTCAACACGCCTGCATTGTATGCGTTTAGGAAGGCTGTCTTTTCTGTTCGGGAAGATTTGGAGCCGCCCAGGCTCATGCTGACTACATTTGCACCAGCATTTCTACAACGAGTGAGTGCGTCGACCAGATTGGATGCATAAGTCGCAGCTCCATCATCAGCAAAGAATTTCACGATAAACAGATTAACTGTACCGGGTGTAACGCCAACAACGCCGTAAGCGTTGTTCTCCGCCGCGATTGTACCGCCTACATGAGAGCCATGTCCAAAACCATCGCGCGCCCAGTTATCGTCAACCTGCGAGTATCCGCTAACATCGTCTGGAAGGTCCTCATGTGCCTGGTAATAACCGGAATCAATGATACAAAGCGTTCGGGTTGAGCCAGTTGGCGCACCCGCATCCACCGCACCATCACGGTTGACATCCCACACATCGCGAGCCTGAACCATGTCGATCCCGTAGGGAACCGTTTGACCCAGGGCATCGATGGTTTCCAACGCTTCACTCGTTACTACACCAGCCATGTCCTTGATAGGATACCTCTCAGCATCTTCTTCTACGCCGATCACAAACGGGTTGTTCAGAATGCCGTTAAGGGCGGCTTTTGGCATGCTGACCACGTAGGCACCTAATTCCGGGAAGTCAAAATGAACCTTCGCTCCGGTGGAATTAATGGATTTAAGTACATCTGGTCCTTTGCCTTCTTTATAGCTTACCCAGATTCTAACCGTCTCACCTGGATCTGCCATGGTTGGGCTGGTAATGCTAAAAAGTAGCATTACTATTACGGATAATACAATTAACGATTGTTTCTTGCTCATATTTCTCCTTAAGATGTGTAAATAATGAAATGAAAGCCTTCTCTCTGGGTTTGAACAGCTAGAAGTTAGGGGATTTGCTTCGTTGAAGCAACAAGTTAATTATAAATTCATTTGCCTGTCAGATACAATACTTTTCTCAAATTAATATGGTATCTGGTGTGAACTCAACTTATTTTGTACGGAAGTAATGGCTTTTTATCTCGACTGGGTATAATAAAGCCCATTAAAGGAGATAATTATGACCGATACCATTCCTCGTTGGGACTTAAGTAATATCTACACTGGCGTCAACGACCCACAGCTCGCTCTTGACTTGTCAATCTTGAAAGATGAAACTATCGCACTGACCCGCTTTTTCGAGAATGACCTGCGGTCTATTGACACCAACCAGGTTGCACCTGAGGTCCTCAGCAAACACCTGGGTTACCTGGTTGACCTTACCAATACCATCTACACGCGGATGAGTACGATTGGTTCCTACCTCTACGGTTTGACCAGTACTGATTCTTTTGACAAAGCTGCCGAGCAGTTGCAATCGCAGTTCCAAATTGGCATGCTGCCGCTCAGGAATGTCAATGTGCGCATCGCAGCCTGGCTCGGTAAGATCGCCGACCAGCTCCCTGAAGCCCTGGCTATCCCCGGAACTGCCCATGAGCATGCCTTCTCTCTGTTAGAAGAAGCAAAACAGAGCCAGTTCCAGATGAGTGAACCTGAAGAAGAACTCGCCAATGAGCTTTCGCTCTCTGGTGGTTCTGCCTGGGGAGATCTCCAGGGTACATTAACTTCCCAAAAACAGGTCGAATTTGAGATCGATGGCGAACCGGAGAGTCTGCCCTTGCCAGCATTGATAAACCTGCGCAGCCATCCCTCTGCTGACGTACGTAAACGCGCCTATACCCTCGAACAGGCAACTTTTGAGGATATGAAGGAAGCTCTGGCAGCCTGCCTGAATGGGGTTAAAGGCGAAGTGAACACGCTTGACCGTAAACGCGGACGCAAAGACAGTTTGCATTCTTCACTGGATAGTGCACGCATCGACCGCCAAACCCTGGACGCCATGATTGGCGCCATCCAGGATGCCCTGCCCATGTTCCGCTCTTATTTCCAGGCAAAGGCAAAATTACTCGGTTTTGAAAAATTACCCTGGTGGAGTCTGTTTGCCCCAATCGGCAGTGTCGATAAGACCTATTCCTTCGAAGAAGCCAAGGAAATTATTCTAACCAATTTTGCTCGTTTTTCGCCCGAACTTTCCGACTTCGCCCGGCATGCCTTTGATAGCAACTGGATCGATGCCTTGCAAAGACCCGGCAAACGTGGTGGGGCTTACTGTATGGGTATCGAAGCCGTCAAGGAAAGCCGCATCATGTCAAATTTTGACGGCTCATTTGACCAGGTGATGACCCTGGCGCACGAACTCGGGCATGCCTTCCACAACTATTGTGCCTTCCAGGCGGATAAAACCCCCCTTCAGACCGACACACCCATGACCTTGGCTGAGACTGCCTCGATTATGTGCGAAACCATCGTTTTCAATGCTCTTTTAGAGAAAATTGACGACCCGCAAACCGAGCAAGCCATCCTTGAAACTTCAATCTCCAGCGATGCCCAGACAATTGTCGATATTTACTCCCGTTTCCTGTTTGAACGCGAGGTTTTTGAAAGACGCAAGAAATCCACCCTCTCGGCAGATGAGATCAGCGAAATTATGCTGCAAGCTCAGCGCGATTCGTATGGCGATGGCATCGATCCTGAGGTGATGAATAAATTTGCCTGGACCTGGAAACCGCACTATTACAGCACCGGGCTGTCTTTCTATAACTATCCTTATGCCTTCGGTAACTTGTTTGCCAAGGGACTGTACGCGATTTACAAGCAAAAAGGTGCCGCCTTTGTGGATGATTACAAGGCACTGCTTGCCAGCACCGGGGAAGCCTCTGCCGCTGATCTTGCAGCTCGTTTCGGGATCGACATCCGTAGTAAGGAATTCTGGGCAGCCTCGTTAGCCCAAATCGCCCCGCAAATTGAGAGGTATAAGCAGTTGTAAAGTTGGTTTAATGTACGGGCGGGTTCCAAACCCACCCAACCCTGGTACGGATGGGGCTTGCTCCATCCGTGATGTTCGAATCAGCAGACCTCAGCGGGAGGAGACAAGCCCCTCCCGTACATAAGAAAACGACCACTATTACCAGTGGTCGTTTGTTAATCAAATGAAGATCTAACTCAAGCCCAAAATCTTGCCTGTCTCGAAATCGATGTCTATGTCGAAATAAGCCGGCCGGGTGGGCAGCCCGGGCATCGTGCTCATCTCACCCAACAGCGGGTAGACAAATCCGGCTCCCACCGACGCGCTTACGTTCCGGATTGGGATGCGGTAACCCTTGGGCACACCTTTCAATGCCGGGTCATGGCTGAGGGAAAGGTGCGTTTTTGCCATACAGATCGGCAGGTTGCCATAGCCCAGGCGTTCATATTCCGCTAATCTTTCTTCAGCTTCCGGGCTGTAATCGACACCGTCGGCACCGTAAACTTCGCAGGCAATCGTCTCGATCTTCTCTTTCAGTGACTTTTCCAACGGGTAGAGGAATTTAAAATTCGAGGGCATTTCTGATGCCTTCACCACTGCCTCTGCCAGCTCAATCGCCCCTGCGCCGCCCTGGCTGAAGTGGTCCGCCACCACTGCATCCACAATCCCGGGATGTCCTGAGGCAATTTTTCGCACCAATTCAAGCTCTGCAGCCGTATCAGTTGGGAAGCGGTTGACCGCCACAACCACCGGGATGCCAAATTTCTGGGCAATACTGGCATGCGCCAGCATATTACCGGCACCTTTTTCGAGCAGTTCCAGGTTCTCATCGATATATTCAGG
>CAZDPK010000012.1:0-1671 GCA_964507335.1 uncultured Anaerolineaceae bacterium
CACGACGAAGCCTGGTTAATCTTCATGGACATGGTAAACAAACAAATCCCGACCTTCGAAGACAAAGCCAATGCGCTCTATTACTTCCCTATGTTCCGCACCTGGTTTGGTCTGGTGGGTTTGTGCAAACTGCCCTGGAACGATATCGTTCCTGCTGATAATTACAAAACCTCAGAACCAGCCAAGGTGCCTGAGCATGTGCAGAATTACGTCGATATTTTTAATGCTGTCACAGGAAAGAATATTGATAAAGATGAAATGATCTTGCAATCCGAACGGGTCTACCAGTTCCAGCGTGTGTTCAGTGTACGGATGGGCAAAGGCGAACGAAAAGACGATTACCCTCCCTATCGCTCAATTGGTCCGGTCAGTCGCGAAGAATACCTTTCACGGGAAGAACTTTACGACAAGCAGTTGCGGGAATTGCAGAGTCTCAACCCCGAAACGATGAGTTTGGATGACAAAATTGCTGCCACCCGCCGCTACCGCGAAGATCAATACGAACAACTGATGGACGCTGTCTACCGCCGCCGCGGCTGGACCATGAATGGTATCCCAACCCCAGAAAGGTTACAGGAAATCGGCATGGATCTGCCACAATTATTGGAAGTAATCGAACCAAAACTGTGATCAAGGTCAATACTGAAGATTACCCATGGCATCCCGGCATGACGGTAAATAGTTTGCTGGAAGAGAAACTGTTCACCTTCAGGCACATCATCGTACGAGTCAACGGCGACTATGTGCCTGAAGAAGAATACAACGGTTATGCTATCCAGGATGAAGACGATGTTATCGTCTTGCATCTGATAGCAGGTGGGTAAGACAATGGAACGATACTTGCGTAATCACGATGCCATCAGTGAGAGTGAACAGGCAATTCTGGCTGACAAACGAGTTCTGGTGGTTGGCTGTGGAGGGCTGGGAGGTTATGTAATCGAAAATCTCGCTCGCATTGGCGTTGGGCATTTGCGCGTGGTGGACGGGGATATTTTCGAGGAGACGAATCTGAACCGCCAGCTGTTAAGTTCAACAATGAATCTTGGAAGACCCAAGACGCTGGCTGCCCAACAACGCGCGATGGCAGTAAATCCGCTGGTCGATGTGGAACCTTTCCAAACCTTGTTCACACCAGAAAATTCTTCAGACCTTCTCACGGATTGTGATATTGCAGTAGATGCTCTGGATAACATCCCCACTCGTTTGCTTCTGCAGCAGGCAGCAAAAGCCGCAAAAACTCCTCTCGTGCATGGTGCTGTTGCTGGCTGGGTTGGGCAAGTGTGCGTAATTCAACCCGGGCAAGATCTGCTCACTTTGCTCTATCCGAACTCCAACGAAACACATGGAGAGGAACAACAGAGCGGCACACTGTCGTTCACAGCTGCAGTAACCGCCTCGTGGCAGGCCGCGGAGGTTGTCAAACTTCTCCTGGGTAAACCAGGGCTCGATAGAGAAGTTCTGCAAATTGATTTGCTCGACTCAAGCGTGAACAAGGTCAAACTGATTTAGAAAGTTCTTTTCGCACCGCTGTCCTCACCATGTGCGGCTTCTGACCTCCTGTTCGCACCTGTGCCATCACTGTGTACTGCTTCTGACATTCTGATCACACCACAGTCCTCACTGAGTGCGAGTTCTGATTATTTGATCGCACCGGCGTCCTCGCCGTGTGCG
>CAZDPK010000012.1:1771-38304 GCA_964507335.1 uncultured Anaerolineaceae bacterium
GGTTCTGTCATGTTAAAATCCTTCATACATAAGCACAGGAGATGACAAATGACTTTCAAATTAACCTACGCAACCATGTACAATCCCCCTCAGGAATTGCATGACGAATTCGACAAAGCTCTGGATGGGCTGAAGGAGAACCTGGGCAAAGAATATCCGATGCACATCAACGGAGAAGAGCGCTTTGCTGAAGCTAAACAGGAATCCTTTTCTCCCATTAACACTTCCTGGCACCTGGCAACCTTTCAAAAAGGCACTGCAAAAGACGCAAACGACGCTGTCGCAGCAGCTAAGGCAGCTTTCCCTTCCTGGAAAGCAACGCCATGGCAGGAAAGAGTCGCCATAATCCGCGAATTCGCACACAAAATTGAGGAACGCGTTTATGAAATCAGCGCTGCTGTTGCCCTGGAAGTTGGCAAAAACCGGATGGAAGCGCTTGGTGAGATTCAGGAAGCTGCCGATCTGATCCTCTATGGCGCTCAAATTATGGAAGAAAACAATGGGTTCATCACAGAAATGAAAAATGACCCCGTTGAAGGCTTTCTTTCCACCAACCGATCGGTACTCAAACCCTATGGCGTATGGTTAGTGATCTCGCCTTTCAATTTCCCTGTTGCTTTGGCAGCTGGTCCGGTTGGCAATGCACTTGTTGCTGGTAATACCGTTGTTCTGAAACCCGCTTCAGGTGTTAGCTGGGGCGATTCCCTGATGGTCGAGTGCGCTAAAGAGGTTGGTCTTCCCGCCGGTGTGCTCAACCTGGTCACTGGTCCGGGCTCCACAGTTGGAAACGCCCTGACCGAAAACCCCGATGTCGCTGGAGTTACCTTCACCGGTTCGATGGAAGTAGGCATGGGTATCTATCGCAAATTTGCCGATCGAAAATTTCCGCATCCGGTTATCCTCGAGATGGGCGGTAAAAACGCCACGATCATCTCCAAAAATGCTGATCTTGAAGATGCTGCCATTGGTTGTGTTCGTTCTGCCTTCGGACTGCAGGGTCAAAAATGCTCCGCCAATTCTCGCATTTTCGTAGAACAAGATCACTACGAGCCGTTTGTAAAACGAGTGGTTGAACTGACCAATGCCCTCCACATCGGCGATCCGACAATGCAAAACAACTGGTTCGGTCCTGTCATCAACAAGACCGCCTATGAAGACTATGCAAAATTTAGTGCAGACCTTGAAAAAACCGGAACAATTCTTACGGGAGGCAAACAGCTGAAAGAAAATGGTATGGACAAGGGTTATTACTGTGCGCCAACCGTAGCTGTTGATGTCCCCCTGGATCATTATCTATGGAAAACTGAAATGTTCCTGCCGTTCGTGATGATCGCCCCAATAAAGAGTCTGGAAGAAGGCATGCAGATCGCCAACGATATCGACTATGGGCTGACTGCAGGTTTTTACGGTAATGATGAAGAAACCGAGTGGTACTTTGATAACATTGAAGCCGGTACAACCTATGCCAACCGACCTCAGGGCAGCACAACCGGTGCCTGGCCTGGTTTCCAACCCTTTGGCGGTTGGAAAGGTTCCGGATCGGCTGGTAAGAATGGCGGAGGTGTCTATTACCTGCCTCTCTATCTGCACGAACAATCCCAAACCAGGGTTAAACGCAGCTAAACCCCCCACGAAATCAAAGTAAAATAAAATCAGGTCAAACGCCTGGTTTTTACTTTTCGTAGGGAACCCCTACACAAGGCAGGCGCGCACTTCACCGTTCAACGTGAGCGGGCAGAAAGAGTGTTATGAGAAAACTGGGAACTCTTTTATTAATTGTCGCTATCATAGCCTTGGTATGGCTGGGCAGATCTTTTATGTCCAGTGATGCTGTTCCCCCTGCTGTACTGCTCCTGATCCTGGGGCTTTTATTGTTAGCTCTTCTGTTTCGCAAAGTTAACCACAAACCAAAACGTGCAATTGAAACGCCTCCCTCCCAACGTAAAAAATCCCGGGAACATAAATCCTGGATTTCCAGAATCGACCAAGATTAAAGACGAAAGTAGCAACTGACTATGGAAGCAAAACGAAAAATCGAAATTCTGAGCACGATCTCTCTCACTGACGAACAATCAAAACAAATTCAAGCTTTGGATGAACGTATCAAGCTCGATGTTTACAAAGCGAAAGAAGTTAGCCGGATTTCAGATGAAGTGTGGCGGAAGACCGAAATTCTGTTTACCTCTGGGGCTTACTTGCCACCAGCAGAAAAAGTCCCCAACTTGCGTTGGCTTCACAGCAGTTATGCCGGGGTTGAAAACATTCTTGACAACCCTTTGCTTTCTCAGCCAGATTTACAGGTCACCAATTCCAGCGGTGTTGCAATCAGTCAAATGGGTGAATACGTGATCATGATGCTTTTAAACCTTGGGCATAAAATTCCTCAGATGATTCAGGCACAGCGCGAGAAACGCTGGGTTGAAGACAAACATGTCAGCCTGGTTCCCAAAGAATTACGAGGCAGCACGGTCGGAATTGTCGGCTATGGTTCGATCGGGCGCGAGGTTGCCCGTCAACTATATGCCTACGGTGCCACGGTTTTAGCCAGCAAACGAGATGTTATGCACCCGGAAGATACCGGCTATACACCTGAAGGCTTGGGCGATCCACGTGGCAATTACTTCCATCGTCTTTATCCCAACGAAGGTTTGCGGGGTATGCTAAAGGACTGTGATTTTGTGGTCCTTACCCTACCTCGTACCAGAGACACCGAATGTTTGTTTAACAAAGAAATGTTCGACGCAATGAAACCGGGAGCCTACTTTATCAATGTTTCTCGTGGGCAATTGGTTGATGAAGGCGCCCTGATCGATTCGCTCAACTCTGGTCACTTAGCAGGTGCAGCACTGGATGTTTTCACCGATGAGCCTCTGCCAGCTGACAGCCCCTTATGGACGCAACCTAACCTGATTATCACACCCCACATTTCTGCCTATTCAACCAACATGATGAATCAGGTGGTCGATTTATTCATCGAAAACCTCAAACGTTATCTCAAGGAAGAATCGTTGTTCAACCTTGTAAGCCTGGAGCAAGGATACTAGACCTGATGGACCTTTTTGACCACTCTCTGGAAGAACAAATGCGCTCCCAGGCACCCCTGGCTGCTCGCATGCGCCCACAAACGCTCGACGATGTGGTTGGGCAGCAGCATATTATTGGGAAAGGCACCCTGCTAAGGCGTGCCATCGAAGCTGATCGTTTATTCAGTTCCATTATCCTTTACGGACCTCCCGGAACCGGCAAAACCACCATCGCCAGGGTTATCGCCAATTCGACGAACGCTCACTTTGAATCTCTCAGTGCGGTATTAGCCGGGGTTGCGGATTTGCGTAAAATCATCCAGGAAGCCACAGACCGTCGTAAGTACAACCGCGTTCGGACAATTCTGTTCATCGATGAGATTCATCGTTGGAACAAAGCCCAGCAGGATGCCCTCCTACCTCAGGTGGAAAGTGGGCTAATCACCCTGATCGGTGCCACTACCCAAAACCCCTATTTTGACGTCATCAAAGCCTTGGTCAGCCGCTCACGTATTTTTGAGCTTAAGCCCCTTGCCCAGGAAGACATACTGACTCTGCTGCTAAGAGCTTTGAAAGATGAGTTAAGTGGTTATGGAATGAGAACCATCCAGGCTGACGAAGACGCGTTGCTGCACCTGGCAGACATTTCTGGCGGGGATGCCCGGAATGCTCTCAATGCGCTTGAACTGGCAGTGGAGACAACGCCAGCACAAGAGGGAGTGGTGCACATTACCCTCGATGTCGCCCAGGAGTCCATCCAAAAACGAGCGGTGCTGTACGATAAAACAGATGACCAGCACTACGACACCATTTCCGCATTCATTAAATCCGTTCGCGGGAGCGACCCGGACGCAGCATTGTATTGGATGACCAAGATGCTGCTTGCGGGTGAAGATCCGCGCTTCGTCCTAAGGCGCTTGATAATCCTCGCCAGTGAGGATATCGGCATGGCAGACCCCAACGCAATCCTGGTTGCAAACGCAGCTGCCCAGAACTTTGAATACATTGGCATGCCCGAAGGTTGGTATCCGATTGCACAGGCAGTAATCTATTTAGCCACTGCTCCAAAGTCAAATTCGGTTGGCGCTTTCTGGGAGATCCAGGAAGAAATCGGTCGCGAAGGTGCGGGCGGTGTTCCTATTCATCTGATGGATGCCAGCCGGGACGCCAAAGGCTTCGGGCACGGTCAAGGTTACCTCTATCCTCATTCATTTGATGGTCATTGGGTCGAACAGCAATACCTGCCTGACAGCCTGGTTGGGCACGAGTTCTACCACCCATCAGATCAGGGCTACGAAACAGAAATCATCGAACGCCTAAAAAAATGGCGTTCGAAGTCGTAGGAAAAAAGCCCGTCTTTTCCTGAATAACACGACAACTGAACCGAGAGCCTGTCTTACGGAGGGGGCTTGCTGCCTCCGTTTTGTATTCAAGACCAAACTTCACTATATCGCATAATTGTCTGCGACTTTCTCCCCTTTTCATGTTAAACTTAAAGATTGCGAGGATGATATGTTGTTTAAACGAATCGATCAGCAAGCACCATTTTTAATCGTCGGACTGGGCAACCCAGGCCTGGAATATCGCTATTCCCGGCATAATTTCGGCTTCATGGTTCTGGATGCCCTCGCTGAACGTTGGTCTGTTCCACTCAAGAAAATCAAGTTCAAGGCTGTTTACGGCGAAGATCGTTTCAAAGGCAACAAAGTGATTCTCGCCAAACCGTTGACATATATGAACGACTCTGGCCGTGCTGTTGCCCCTTTGCTCCGTTTCTACAAGTGTCCACCTGAGAACATGTTGGTCATTCATGATGACCTCGATCTCCCGTTGGGTACACTTCGCATCCGTCCCTCTGGCAGTACCGCCGGTCAACGTGGGATGGAATCGATCACCGAGATGATTGGAACGCAAGACTTCCCCCGAATGCGTCTGGGAATAAGCCGACCACCCGGTCAGATGGACCCAAAAGACTACGTCCTAAAAAAATTCCTGCCCAGCGAGGAAGAGATGAAGAAGATGGTCCTTAACCAGGCTGTTGAAGCAGTTGAATGCTTCCTCACCGACGGACTTACGAAGGCAATGAACAAATACAATGGCGAAGTCGCATGACATTTCGTTGATCAAGACCGTAAAAAGCCTGCCCCCTTATGCCGACTTGCAAGAATCAATCAAGGCGGGAGACTTTTCCACCCAGGCACGCAGAGGATTGGGCTTGCCTCGCGCTGCCCGTCTTGCCCTGCTGGCTGCCTTGCACGAAGACACCCAGGTTCCGATCCTGCTTCTGACCAACCGCTCAGACCGCGCTCTTTCACTCTTTGATGAACTCAATTTTTGGCTTCCACAGGAAGTCAACTATTACTTCCCGGAACCCAACCCGCTTTTTTATGAAGACCTGCCCTGGTCTCAGAGCACCCGTCTGGACCGTTTGCGCGTCTTCACCACCCTGAGCCGCTATCTGCTGCCTGGCGCACAAAAACCCGAGTTTTCCCCCGTGTTGGTCGCGCCAATCCGAGCTGTGATGACGCGCACCGTGCCGAGACGTACTTTCCTCAAGAACACCCTAAAAATCAAAGTTGGTGACCGCCAGGACCTTCACCAGGTCTCTACCCACCTGGTAGGGATCGGCTATGAATACAGCAACATTGTGGTTTCGCCTGGTCAGTTTTCAAGGCGGGGCGGTATCTTGGATGTCTGGTCTCCCTCCGAAAACCTGCCCATCAGATTGGATTTTTTTGGCGATGAAATCGATTCCATCCGGACCTTTGACCCCAGCTCACAGCGTAGTGAAGGAAAACTGGAACAAGCCCTGATCTTTCCAGCTTCCGAAGCTCTTCCTATTGCTGCCATGAGGGATGGAGAACTGCCTTATCAGTTAAAGGAACAGGATATCCCTGAAATTTATCAATTTCCCTCCAGCCTGGTCGACTTTCTGCCTGAAAATTCACTCATTCTCCTGGATGGAGAAGAGTTCATCGAAGCAGCTGCAAACGATATTGAAGAAGAAGCGCTGGAACGCCTCGAAGAGCTCAAACGAAGCAATTCAAGCGCCAATCCCAAAGTGCCATACCTGACCTGGTCAGAGTTACTGGATAGCACAGCCAGCCGCCAGATCATCGAAATGGGTCACAGCAACGCCGAAGGCGGTTCATCCTTGTCTACTCTGTTCGATCCCGGTCCCAGGTTTGCCGGTCGCTTGAAAGAATTCCAGTTCCACATCGATTCCCTCAGCAAGGACGAACAGCCCTGGACCGTGGTTTCTCGACAGGCTGCCCGCTTGGAGCAACTCTGGAAAGAGACTCATCCTGACAAGGTAATTGCACCAGATACCTTCATGGAAGGCTCTCTTTCGGGCGGCTGGGTTTTACGTTTAGACAAAAACACCAACCATCACCTGCTAACGGATAGTGAGATTTTCGGCTGGAGCCGACCCCAACCACGCCGGCGACCACCATTGAGTAGCGAAGCCCCTGAAGCAATCTTTGCTGATCTCAAGCCAGGCGATTACGTTGTGCACGTCGATCACGGCATTGGTCAGTTCATTGGTTTGCACAAGCCCAACATTGATGGTAACCAACGCGAATACCTCACCATCCAGTACAAGAACAGTGATGTGCTCTACGTTCCCATTCACCAGGCGGACCGCATCACCCGTTACATTGGACCAGACAATTCCACACCACATATAAGCAGCCTGGGCGGCACCGAGTGGACCCAAACCAAGACCAAGGTCCGCCATGCCGTGGTCGAGGTTGCCACGGATCTGCTGGAGCTCTACGCCAAACGCCAAATGGCAAAGGGACACTCCTTCAACCCCGATTCAGACTGGCAGCGCGAGCTGGAAGCCTCCTTCCCTTACATTGAAACCCCCGATCAATTACTGGCGATCGAACAGGTCAAAGCCGATATGGAGTCTGACCGACCCATGGACCGCTTGCTCTGCGGCGATGTGGGCTATGGGAAAACCGAGGTCGCCTTGCGGGCGGCATTCAAGGCGGTCGCCGATGGCAAACAGGTTGGCGTGCTGGTCCCGACTACGGTGCTCGCCCAGCAGCATTATGACACCTTCCGCCAGCGTCTTTCCGTTTTCCCGGTTCAGGTGGAAATGCTTTCACGTTTCCGCAGTGCCAAGGAGCAAGATAAGATCATCAAAGATCTGGCAGCCAAGAAGATCGATATCGTCATTGGCACACATCGTCTGGTTTCTGAAGATGTGGTTTTCAAAGACCTCGGACTGGTGATCATCGATGAAGAACAACGTTTTGGTGTGACTCACAAGGAGCACCTAAAAAAACTGCGTGAAGAAGTGGATGTCCTGACCATGACCGCAACGCCAATCCCCCGCACGCTCTACATGGCGCTAAGCGGTGTGCGCGATATCTCCACCATCAACAGCCCCCCGGAAGAACGTCTACCCGTGGTAACCCACATAGGTCCCTACTCCCCCAAACTTGTGCGTGAGGCAATTGTGCGTGAACTGGACAGGGGCGGTCAGGTCTTCTTTGTGCACAACCGCGTGCAATCGATTGCAGCCGTCTGTAATCATCTTCAAAACTTGGTCCCCGAAGCGCGCATCGGTATCGGGCATGGACAGCTGCCTGAGAACGAATTGGCTGATGTGATGCATCAGTTTACTTCGGGTCAGATTGATGTGCTCCTCTCTACCTCTATTATTGAATCCGGTTTGGATATCCCAAACGCCAACACGCTGATTGTCGATCGTGCTGATACCTTCGGTTTGGCACAACTCTATCAGCTTCGGGGAAGAGTCGGGCGGGGCGCTCAACGCGCATATGCCTACCTGTTCCAGGATAAACGACGCGCGCCAACACCAGAAGGTGAAGAGCGCCTGGAAGTATTAGCAGATAACTCCTCACTTGGAGCAGGTTATTCGATCGCTATGCGCGACCTGGAAATGCGCGGAGCAGGTGACCTGCTGGGAACTCGTCAGAGTGGCTATATTGCTGCGGTCGGCTTCCAGATGTATACCAAATTACTCAGCCAGGCAGTGCAAGGCTTGAGAACAGAATCGGGATTAGCACCGTTGGATTTGAGCAGTCAGAGCTGGATCCAATCGCCCAGTCTGAATGTCAATGTCGATCTACCGCTTAATATCGAGATCTCGTCAACCTACATACAGGACGAGGACTTACGCCTGAAGTTGTATCGGCGCATCTCCAACCTGCGCGATAACGAAGAAATCGCTCAAACTGAAATTGAATTTCATGACCGCTTTGGCGACTTACCAGAGGGGTTGAGGGATCTGTTCTTCCAGATGCAGGTGAAGCTTGCTGCCGAGGAAATTGGACTCGAATCGGTAACAATGGTGAACCAACAAATCTTGCTGACTTTTCCTCCACTTCCACAGGGGTACAAGGAACGCGGTCTGCCAGATATTGATCCGCTGGCCCGTGCCGGAAAAAATGCTTACTGGATCAACGTAAAAGACCTCCAGGGGAATACCTGGCGTGAAGCCTTGATCCGTATTTTGCATAAATTGAAAAACGCAAAACGCTGATCATTCTGGTGTCTTCACCACCCCTAAACTCAGAGTGGGTTTGGAACCCCACGTATGGCCGGGTTTACGGTGAGAAAATTATGCTTCGGCTCTGTGATATACTGCAAAAATGCTATCTTCGATCAAGAAATTGCCAAAATTCCTGCGAATCGGGCTGGTCGTTCTGCTGATCTTGCTTGGATTTTCTTTGCTTGCATGGTCACAGATCAAGCCATACCAGCTGATCGTTAACGGCGAGACCATCCACATGCGCGCCATCGCTTTCTACCCGCGTGATCTCTTTAAACTGGCCAACATCACCCTGCAACCTCAAGACCGGATTTCAGTGGACCCCAACCGCATAAACCTTTCAATCCCAGAACAAATCAACCTGCTCTCGGCCCGCCCGATCTTGCTAACAACCCCAGATGGGCAGGAAGAAATCCTGACAGCCGAGCTTATTCCAGCAAACATTTTTCAGGAAGTCGGCATCAGGCTTTACCCAAGGGATATCATCCTGATCAACGGTATAACCTCCCAGCCTGATCAAATAATGATGCCTGCTGAATCGCTTAATCTTCAATACTTGCCCGCCAAACAAGTCGATATCTTCATTGAAGATCAATATCACACCACTCTTTTCACCCAAAAAGCCACCTACCAGGAAGCCTTGCAAGAAGCCGGTTTAGAGTTCAATCAAAAAGACCACTTCTCCCCCGCTCTTGGCGAACCTCTATCAGCAGCCAATCAGCTCCATATCACTTTGGCTGAGCAGGTTTGTGTAATTACCAACGCAAGCGAATATTGTGGTCTCAGTGCAGGAGAGACAGTAAGTGAAGCGCTTGTCGACCTCTTAGTCACTCCACAAAACCTTGACTACGCGCAGCCAGCAGAAGACCAACCTCTACCAGCAAATAGAACGGTCAGCCTTCACCAGGTTGAAGAGCTTTTGATCCTGCAAACCGATGAGACCAGTTTTTCGTATACCTACCAGGAAGATCCCAACACCCAGCTTGATACCAATGCGGTGATCGTGCCCGGTCAAGCCGGCGTCGATGTGCTTCGCACTACCGAGCGTATACAGGACGGCACTCTGCTTACAAGCACCTCCGAGGGACCCTGGAAAGCCAGCGATCCGCGCGACGGTGTCATGGGCATAGGCACGCGTGCCGTACTGCAAACCGAAACTGTAGACGGTCAAACGATCGAATTTTGGCGCAAGGTTAGCGTTTATGCCACTTCCTACCATCCCTCCACCTTCGGTGACAACCCCCGCACGCGTTCCGGATTACCCCTGGCAAAGGGCACGGTGGCTGTCTCGGCTGCCTGGTATCCAAGCATGGCGCTACAGCGTGTTTTCGTGCAGGGCTATGGATATGGCACCATTGGTGATTCCGGCGGAGGTATTCCAGGTACCTATTGGATTGATCTTGGTTACAGTGATGAAGATTACGTCGGCTGGCACAGTTGGACGACGCTCTATTTCCTTGCCCCTATTCCTGCCTGGTATCCGGTGGTGCTTCCATGACCCTTAAACAACTTAATATCTACCCTCTGCTCAAAAAATATGGCATTAAGCCTAAAAAATCTTTAGGCCAAAACTTTTTGGTTGAGCCAGCCGGCTTAACCAAAGTCATTGATGCCGCAGAATTAAGCGCCACAGATGAAGTGCTCGAGATTGGGGCTGGCTTGGGAAGCCTGACATACCTGCTGGCTCAATGCACCTGGCAAGTCACAGCTGTTGAAATTGACCGGTCGATGTTGCCCCCCCTACGGGAAGCGCTGGCAGAATTTCGCAATGTTAAAATTGTTGAGGGCGACATCCTGGAACTCATGCCCGATGAACTAATGCAAAAGCAAAATTACATCGTTGTCGCAAACATCCCCTATTACATCTCTTCAGCCATTATCCGCCATCTGATGGAAGCACAGCGCAGACCAACACGAGTGGTTTTGACTGTTCAAAAAGAAGTGGCTGAACGCGTCCTGGCGCGAGACGGCAAGATGAGTCTGCTTTCACTTTCCGTACATGTGTTTGGTGAAGTATCGATGGCAGGCGTGATTCCAGCCGGAAGTTTTTTACCTGCCCCAGAAGTGGATTCGGCTGTCTTGAAGATTGATCTTTACCCGGAGCCGCTAGTCCCATTCGAACAGCAAAATACCTTTTTCAAATTAGCTCACGCCGGATTTGGGCAAAAACGGAAAACCCTGCGTAATTCGCTTTCAGCAGGATTGTCACTCACGGGGTCGGAAGGCGAGCAATTATTATTGGGTGCTGGGATAGACCCGCAGCGCCGTGCAGAAACATTAACCATTCTGGAATGGAAAAAACTTACTGAAGCGTGGTTGGCTCGTTCCGGTTAACAGTTTTTTCACGCTTTTTCCCTGACCGGATTGCCATAATCGCGCCAATCACGCCAGCCAAACCCGCCAGCAGCACAAAAGGTCGTTCAAGCAGCCATAAAACCCCGCCCAAACCTTTTCGCGCGTTTCTTACCAGGCCAGTCCTGGGAATGTGCACTTCTCCAGAGGGGTCAAAAGTGACCAAGCGGGCTAGAAAATTCTGTTCAACACAGCCTTCCAGGCTGAAAACATAAACGGGCTTGCCAGATTGCCATCCTAATCGCAAATCGGTGGCAAATTCGTCCCAAGTCAATGTTCTGGGGGCTTTGATTCCCTCCAACACGACACCTCCACCGGTGATGCCAATCCCGATCGCCTGAGCTTCAGCAGCATAGCTCCATAGAATTTTATTGCCCAGGGGCTGATACAGACTAGAGTAGAGCATCAGTACTTCACGATCAACGGGCACGTCCACTAACCCACCCAATCGCTGTGCCACGGTGGAACCAACTTTGCGATCGTCAAGAATAAAGGGAAAATGGTAGGCTTCCAGAAAGTATCCGTCATCTTTGATGCTGACAGCCAGTTTTCGGTATGCAAGGCTGGCTTTCTTGAGCGCATCTTTCGATAGGTAACGCCGTAACGCCTTTTTTACCACACCTGAAGGCTTGGAATGAGCTTCGGTCATCTGGTTTATATCTGGTTCGATATCCAGACCGATCCCGTTCCATACCAGTTTGTTTTCGTTTGTCCATGACTTGAAGTCAGCATAACGCTGCAATGCCTTGGCGTGGTTTTCCATGTTGAACCAATAGCCATCTTCTTTGGGAAGCAGCAGCCAGGCTTTGACCGGTATGCCCAATCGGTTTAGCTTTCGAACAATTTCAGCCCGCTCTGTGGAAAAATCCAGAATACCAAGCGAGATGGAAGCACCCAGCGTTTTCAGGTCATCATAAACAAAGCGGCTTTCGAAAAGCTTTTTAAGCGCAGGTCCATCCAGTTCACAGAAGAAGGTTAGTTGCGAATGCATAGTCTCACCAAGTTTATTAACGCCTTTTGAAGAAAAAGGTTGCTCTTTTGGTCAATTTTTTTTTCGAAACGATTGAAGTCCAAATAAGGTGCGATCCATCAATTCTGGATCGGAGACTTAGCAGGGATCCCCACCCGGCGGGGAAATTCTGCTGGTGTTGATCTTGTTTTTTTCAGCGCCACCAGATAGCGCTCATCTTCAACATCTGGTAATTTTACCGGGATGATTGTTTCAAGTTTCCCCCCCATCAATCGGATTGCATTACGGCTGGCTTCTGCTTCGTCTTTGGCACTGGCGCTTTTTTGCATCACCACCAAACCACCCACGTTCACCAACGGTAAAAGGAATTCTACTAATACTGGCATTTTTGCTACCGCTCTCGCCAGAGCCAGGTCATAGCGCTCCCGGTGAATGGGGTCCTGCCCGATTTCTTCGGCACGGGCACTGCTGACTATCACGTCCTTCAAGCCCAGTACCTCTACCATGTGCTCGCAAAAACCGGCTTTTTTCTTGATTGATTCCACCAGAGTCAGCTTGGCTTTGGGATAAAGAATTTTGAGCGGAATACCCGGTAATCCTGCCCCTGTGCCAATATCAATCATGCTTTGCGGAATCCATCCCTGTGGAAAGGCCATGACGACGCTGAGGGAATCCAAAAAATGCTTGATCTTAATCTCATCTGGTTCGCGGATGGCGGTCAGGTTGAACTTCTGATTCCACTCCAGCAATTCCCGCAGAAAGACATCAAATTGCTCTGCCTGAACAGCGGTCAACGCTATACCATAATCACTCTTCGCAAATTCTTGCCATGCTTGCATTCCATGATTATAAAGCCAATCGGACATAGAAGCTTGTTTTTTGTCATCCTGAGTGTATTGAAGAATTTTTTCTTGTAGATCAAGATTCTTCACTTCGGTCAGAATGAAAGCCTAAAAATTCCTGCTCCCAGATACGCGAATAAAAGCATTTTGGCTAGCTTGCCAATCCATGTGAAGAGTAAAAACTTCCACATTGGCACTTTGCCAGCCCCAGCAATGAAACCAGCCATGTCGAAAAGCGGGTTAGGGATAAAAGCCAGCAATATGATCGGCCAATGGTTATACTTTTTGATCCAATTTTCCAGCCTCTGATACCAGTCAAGGTTAGTCAGCCAAACCTGCCCACCTACTCCAGCCATATAACCTGACAATTCTCCCAGGGTCGCTCCCGAACCAGAGGCTAACGCCACCCAAAAAGGGTTGAAGACCGCACCCATTGCAGACGTGAACACCACCCCAGGTAAGGGGATAAGCACTGTAGCGTTGGTCAGGATCGATAGCAAGAAAATGCCAGGATAGCCGTATGATTCCAGGTGCTGGATCTGGTCGCGATAAATGAGCAGTAGGATAGTCAAAACCATCACCACCACCAGGAGGGCGATGCGCCAGAACTTTTGTTTTTTGGTAAATGAGGTTTGTGCTTCCAACGGGTTAGCTGTGGATCAGGTTGCTAAGACGAGCGATAACCATCTCAGACGCCACCAGGTTGCGCCCACCCTCTGGAATGATCACATCAGCATAACGTTTGGTCGGTTCCACAAATTCGAGGTAACTCGGACGAACCATTTCAAGGTACTGGTTAACCACCGACTCCATTGTTCTGCCGCGTTCCACGAGGTCCCGCTGTAAACGGCGAATGAAGCAGATGTCCTGATCAGTATCCACAAACAATTTCATGTCAAATAGCTGCCTGAGTTTCTTTTCTGTGAAGATTAGAATGCCTTCCACCAGGATCAAGCTTTTTGGTTCGATCAAGTTGGTTTCTTTTGCCCGGGTGTGATGAACAAAATCGTAAACCGGCACCTCAACTGAATATCCTGCCTTTAGCTTGCGGATATGTTCAATCAGCAACTCAGTTTCCAGCGAGGAAGGATGGTCGTAATTGACTTTCAGACGTTCTTCGAAGGGTTTATCGTCCTGGTTACGATAATAAGAATCGTGCGGTAACAGGGCAATATTCTCCAAACCAATCTGCTCAAGAATAATCTCAGTCAGGGTTGTTTTCCCGGAACCTGAAGCTCCAGCAATACCAATGACGAAGGGAGGTCTGTTTGCTGCCATACCAAAATTATAACCTCCTTTCAGGTATAATCACCGCAGGAGAGACAACAACATGACAGCAAAAATCATTGATGGTAAAGCAACCGCCGAACGTATCCGCACAGAAGTAAAAGCATCTGTTGATATGCGCCTGGCAGAGGGTAAATCAGTACCCGGCTTGGCAACTGTGCTGGTAGGCGAGAACCCAGCCTCCAAGGTTTACGTACGCAATAAGCAAAAGGCTTGCGCCGAAGTCGGCATTAACTCTTTTGGATACAATTTGCCTGAGGATGCCAGCCAGGAAGAAGTTGAAGCGCTGGTACACAAGCTGAACACAGACCCGGCTGTCAACGGAATCTTGGTGCAGCTGCCCTTGCCAAGACACTTGGACGAGGAGAGTATTTTGGCATCCATCGACCTCACCAAAGATGTGGATGGTTTCCACCCAATCAACATTGGTCGACTGGCTCAAAAAGGGCGCGAACCGGTTTTTGTTCCCTGCACTCCTGCCGGCTGCATGGTTTTGCTTGAAGAAGCCGGTGCCCAAATCGCTGGCGCAAATGCTGTTGTACTTGGTCGATCCAATATCGTGGGCATGCCGGTGGCACTCTTGCTGGTTAAAGCCAATGCGACTGTCACTATCGTCCACTCCCGCACAAAAAATCTTCCCGATGTCGTCCGCGGAGCGGATATCCTCATCGCTGCAATCGGTCAGCCTGAGTTTGTAAAAAAAGATTGGGTCAAACCTGGCGCTTACGTTATTGACGTCGGTATCAACCAGGTGGACGACGCAAATGCCAAACGCGGTTATCGCCTGGTCGGCGATGTCGCCTTCAACGAAGTCTCTGAAGTAGCCGCTGCCATCACGCCCGTTCCAGGCGGGGTCGGACCCATGACCATCGCCATGCTGCTCAAGAGCACCCTGCATGCCGCAGAATTAGCCGATAAGGCTTAAACTACGAAACAACGGAGGATACCATGTCGACCTTATTGGTAAAAAACGCTCACGTCATTGTTACAATGGACAAAAACGATCGTGAATTGAAAGACACGGCAATTTTTTGTCGCGATGGATTCATTGAACAGATTGGACCTCAATCTGAACTTCCCAGGGAAGCTGATGAGGTTCTGGACCTGCAAGATCACATCATCCTACCTGGTCTGGTAAACACTCATCATCATTTTTACCAGACCCTGACAAGAGCATTGCCCGGAGCTCAAAACGCCAATCTATTTAACTGGCTTACCACGCTCTACCCAATTTGGGCGCGTATGAATCCGGAAGATATCTTCCTCAGCGCTCAGACAGCCCTGGCAGAACTGGCACTTTCTGGATGCACAACCGCTTCCGATCACCTTTACCTGTTTCCCAACGGCAGTAAACTCGACGATGAAATTGATGGCGCAGCCACTACCGGACTGCGTTTGCATGCCTCACGGGGCTCAATGAGCCTGGGACAATCCCAGGGCGGTTTGCCCCCCGACAGCGTTGTGGACAGCGAGGAGTCTATCCTCAAGGATAGCGAACGCCTGATCCAACGCTACCACGACCCCTCCTACGGCTCCAAGCTTCAGATCGTATTGGCACCCTGCTCTCCTTTCAGCGTCACCACCCAATTAATGCGCGATTCCGCCGCTTTGGCACGCAAATACCATGTTCATTTGCATACTCACCTGGCTGAAACCGAGGACGAAGACGATTTCTGCCTTGAAAAATTCGGTCACAAACCGGTCGCTTACATGCAGTCGGTCGACTGGATCGGGGAGGACGTCTGGTTCGCCCACTCCGTCTGGGTTAACGACGCCGAAATGGACCTTTACGCTCACCATGGATGCGGAGTTGCCCACTGCCCGTCATCCAATATGCGCCTGGCTTCCGGGATTGCACCAGTCATGAACATGCTCAACCGCGGTGTGAAACTCGGCTTGGGTGTGGATGGCTCCGCCAGCAATGACGGTTCCCACATGCTTAATGAAGTCCGCCAGGCTATGTTGCTGGCACGTCTTAACAGCGGCGTCAAAGGCGCTTCCCGTTCCGCCCCTGATGCCCCTCCGTTGATGACTGCCCGCCAAGCGCTTTCTATCGCTACTCGTGGTGGGGCTTCCGTTCTCGGACGCACTGACATCGGCAGCCTCGAAGTAGGTAAATGTGCCGACTTCTTCGCCATCAATTTGAACCAGCTCGATTACGCCGGCGCATTGGTCGACCCTGTTGCAGCTTTGGTCTTTTGCGCTCCCTTGAAGGCAGATTGGACCGTGGTAGGTGGAGATGTTATCGTACGAGAAGGGCAATTTACTAAATTTGATATCCAGGCACACGTCAGCAAACACAATGCAGCGGCGAAGCGCCTGGTAGAAATTTAATTCATCCCACACAATCGGGAGAAACAAGGAGATTATTCTATGCAGAAAAAAGGTTTAGCCGTTGTCGCTGTTGGAGGAAACGCACTCATATTGGATAAACATCACCAAACTGTGCCCGACCAATTCGATGCTGCGGTGAGAACAATGAAACACATCGCCGATATGATCATTGACGGGTGGGACGTAGTCATCACCCACGGCAATGGTCCACAGGTCGGTTTCATCTTGCGTCGTTCCGAAATCGCATCCCACGAATTGCACGAAGTTCCGCTTGATTATTGCGGTGCCGATACCCAGGGCTCTATTGGTTATATGTTCCAACAAGCTCTATACAACGAATTCAAGGAACGTGGAATCGAGAAATTAGCCGCGACAGTAGTCACGCAGACCATTGTCGATTCCAAAGACCCCGCTTTTCAAAACCCGAGCAAACCAATCGGTTCTTTTATGGACGAAAAACTGGCGATGGAAAAACGGGAAAAAGACGGCTGGGTTGTGGTGGAAGATGCTGGTCGCGGTTGGCGCCGTGTGGTACCCTCTCCTATCCCTCAAACAATTGTTGAAGCAGATGCCATCCGCAGCCTGATTGACAACGGCTTTGTGGTTGTAGCTGTTGGCGGCGGCGGTATCCCTGTCATGCAAAAAGAGAATGGCGATTTGATCGGCGTGGAAGCTGTGATCGACAAAGATTTTGGGTCCGCCATCCTTGCCAGCATGATCCAGGCAGACCTCTTCCTGATCAGTACCGCAGTTGAAAAAGTTGCGATCAATTTCAACAAGCCAGAACAAAAATGGCTGGATGAGATGACAGTCGCGCAAGCGAAGCAGTACATTGCCGAAGGGCAGTTTGCCAAGGGCTCCATGCTACCGAAAATTGAAGCCATTTTGAAATACATGGCAGCCGGCGGAAAGAAAGCCCTGATCACAGACCCTGCCCATATCAAAGATGCCCTCGATGGTAAAACCGGCACCTGGATTGTGCCGTAAAGATTGTCTTAAAGTAGAATAAACGTACAAAACCAATCATCCTACTCCCCTCAAAAGGGGTAGGATGAACACAAAATTTGAGTTTAGCCCGTCGATGCGATATGCCAATTAGCTATTTTCAATGCTCTCAATGTGGGCAAAAGTTCGAGCCCGAATCGGTCACCTACACTTGCCTGACCTGTGGTGGCAACCTGGATACACACTTCAGTTTTGAAGCGAACCCTGCTGAAGTCAACCATGCAGAAATACTTGAGAGCCGGGAAGCCTCCCTCTGGCGCTACGCGCCTTTGCTGGCTGTGACCGACCCTGGTTTCGAAAATACTCCCCTCCACCATGTTGGCTTGACTCCGGTTTATCAACCAGAGAGCCTTCGGAAGAAGCTGGGCTTAAAGAACCTTTTTATAAAAGACGAAAGCTGTAATCCCAGCGCTTCTTTCAAAGACCGAGCAAGTGCGATTGTTATAAGCAGGGCAATAGAAGCAGATTTTGAGACCATCATCGCCGCTTCGACCGGCAACGCCGGCGCAGCCATGGCTTGCATGGCAGCCAGCGTTGGAAAGCGTGCCATTATCCTTGCTCCGCGTTCAGCACCACCCGCAAAAATCGCGCAACTTCTGACCTTTGGTGCGCAAGTCATCCTGGTGGATGGCAACTATGATGATGCCTTTGATCTGAGCATCTCCGCCTCGAATGAGTTCGGCTGGTACAACCGCAACACCGGCTACAACCCCTATACCGTTGAAGGGAAGAAAACCGCTGGACTTGAAATTTGGGAACAGGTGCTACGCCATCTCCCCTCAGACAACGACTTTAACGTCTTTATTCCCGTCGGTGATGGAAATATACTCTCTGGTGTTGCCAAAGGCTTCGTGGATCTTCTCGCTCTGGGTTGGATCAAAAAACTTCCCCGCCTGATCGGCGTTCAGGCAGAAGGTTCTGCCGCGATTTACAACGCCTTTGTGCAAAAAAGCGACCAGATATGCGCAGTCAATGCCACAACGATTGCTGACAGTATCAGTGTCGATTTGCCCCGTGATGGGCTACGCGCATTAAACCGCGTTCGCCAGAGCAATGGCTTCTTCATCACCGTTTCTGACGAGCAGATTCTGGCTGCTATCCCAAAACTTGGCAGTGCCGGTATATTCGTTGAACCTGCTGCAGCCGCGGCTTATGCTGGTTTGGTGCAGTCGCTCGAAACCAATCAAATCGACCCAACCACCCCAGCCCTCGTGTTGGCAACTGGCAGCGGTTTAAAAGACATCAGGGCGGCAATGCAATCTGTCCAAGCTGCTCCCATCATTGAACCAAGCCTGGACAAACTCAAGGAGGTTTTAAGTGTCTGAACCTGTTTTTAGTGTGATCGCACCCATTTTCAACGAACTGGACAACCTGCCCTTGCTCTATACCCGGGTAAAAGAGGTCATGGATAGCACCGGCGAACCCTGGGAGCTGATTCTCGTTGATGATGGCAGCTCCGATGGCTCGACGGACGTCATGCGCAAGCTGGCAGTCGAAGACGAACGTGTCAGACCAGTCATTTTTGCGCGTAACTTCGGTCATCAAATTGCTGTGACCGCTGGAATGGATTACAGCCGTGGGCAAGCCGTCACAATCATTGATTCCGACCTGCAGGATCCGCCTGAGGTGATCCTCGACTTAATTGAAAAATGGCGGGAAGGTTATCAAATCGTCTATGCTGTACGCTCAGAGCGCGAAGGTGAAAGTTGGTTCAAGTTGATCACCGCTTCCCTCTTCTACAAGCTAATTTTCAAAATTACCGATGTCAAAATTCCGCTGAACACTGGTGACTTCCGTCTGATCGATCGCACTGCTCTTGATGTCATTAACACCATGCGCGAGCGAAATCGCTTCTTACGCGGAATGGGTGCCTGGGTAGGTTTCAAACAGATTGGCGTGGAGTATAAACGCCATGCCCGCCACGCTGGTCAGACTCATTATCCTTTCAAGAAAATGATGCAGCTCGCCCTGAACGCCATCACCGGTTTCTCAACCTACCCGCTCAAGTTGCTTACCTCTGGAGGAGTATTTCTAGTTGGGTTGAGCCTGCTTATGTTACTTTTCTATTTACTTCTTGCTATTATCAACAATTTCGACCTGACCTACATACTCGCTACCTGGCTGAGCCTGATCTTCCTCTCAGGCATCCTGCTGATTGGCATGGGCGTCCTGGGTGAGTATATCGGTCGCACATACGATGAAGCCAAAGGCAGACCCCTCTATATTGTTGCGGAGGGTCCAAAAGAGCCTTTTAACCCTACCCATTTGGACAACAAAGAATAAAAATCAAAGGAACCTATATGACCAAAATTGATCTGACAATCATGAATGACCGCCTTGAACGCACGCTGGAAAGAGTGCGGGAAAAGAAAATTATCATCCCCACCCTTGCGCAACAAAAAGATCCCAGCCAGGTTTCCGCTGAAATCCAGGAACATTTGAAAGCAATTGGTCTTTGGGATTTGCATCCCCTCAACCTGTTTCGCATCACCTGGAAAAACCAGCCAGTTGCTCATGGCGGCGGGTATGGTGGGGTCAACTACATCGAATTCCCCAAATCTCTTACCGGTGTTGATGCTCGCATCGTCGCCCTGGTTGGTAAATGGTTCCCTTGTGGTGTCCACAAGGTTGGAGCCGCCTTTGGCTGCCTGGTTCCACGTTTGGTAACTGGTCAGTTTGACCCAACCACCCAAAAAGCCGTCTGGCCTTCCACTGGCAACTACTGCCGTGGCGGTGCCTATGACTCTGCTCTCCTGGGCTGCAAATCCATAGCCATCTTACCAGAAGGAATGAGTAAAGAACGTTTCGACTGGCTTCGTAGCATTGCTGATGAAGTTATCGCCACACCCGGTACCGAATCGAACGTAAAAGAGATTTTCGACAAATGTTGGGAACTGCGCCGAAGTGGTCAGGATTTGATGATCTTTAATCAGTTCGAAGAGTTTGGCAACTACCTTTGGCATTACCTGTTGACAGGTGATGCGCTCGAACAAGTCGCCAAGGCTGTCATGGGACCAAACGACCGCATTGCAGGGTTTACATCAGCAACTGGTTCAGGTGGAACAATTGCCGCCGGCGATTACCTCAAGCAGGTTTTCCCCTACAGCAAAATTATCGCCAGCGAAGCCCAGCAATGCCCCACCCTGCTGGACAATGGATTTGGCGCCCATCGCATTGAAGGCATTGGCGACAAACATGTTCCCTGGGTGCATAACGTGAAAAATACCGACTTCATCACCGCCATTGACGACAATGCAGTGGTCAACCTGGCTCGTCTCTTCAACGAAGAAGCCGGCAAAGATTACCTGGCAGCCTCAGGTGTAGAGGAAGACGTCGTCAATAATCTCGATCTACTGGGGTTCTCCAGCATTTCCAATGTCCTCTCTGCCATCAAATTTGCAAAATACAACGAACTGACATCTAACGATATCGTTCTTACCGTCCTGACCGATTCGATGGAACTGTACAACAGCCGTTTGCACGAAATGCATGAGGAATTTGGAGAGTACACTCGCGATAACGCCATTGCTGATGATGCCCGCTATCTCAAGGGACAGGCAATCGATTACATGCAGGAACTTGGTTACCGAGATCGCAAGCGCATCCACAACCTGAAGTATTACACCTGGATTGAGCAGCAAGGTCGCACCTATGAAGAGATCATGGACCAATGGTACGATCCCGATTACTGGACTGAAATCCAGTCCCAGGGACCTGAAATTGACGCCTTGATCGAAGAATTCAACCGCAAAGCGGCAGTTAAGCTCTAAAGGAGCCTGTTTGAATCAATCGGCATTAATATCTGATACAAGCCTTGTGATGGTGGCGGTCATCCCATCAACCCGCGATCTCGATATCGCCCGGTTGCTGGGTTGGTATCGTATTCCATTAAAATCCGCTCCAAAGATCATCGCAGTGGATTACCTGGCGTTTTATCAGACCTCAGCCTTTCCCAAGGATCAGCAAGCCCAAATTCGCTGGCTGGCACCGATTCTTGGCCACGAACTCACCACTCGGGCTGAATTGATGCACGACCAGGCAGATCACCCCCGGGCAAGAGAAGAATACTTCAAGATTCAGCTTGGTCCACTTTTGGAACTAAAAAAACCGCTTCCAGCCAAAAACTGGAAGCGGGTCACTTTTTTCTATACCACCGGTCAGAGGATCAAAGCCGCGACATGCTTGAGTGACCTACCCGTTCATGACGAAGAAAGACCGATCTTGTGGCAAGCCCTGCGCGAACGTGCATTGAAGAGCGAAGAATACCAGGCAAATGAACTACCAGAGATTCCCCTGGACCCCGCCCTTCTGGCTCTATTAAGTGGTTTCACTCGAAAAGATTCGTAAGAAAGGCATCAATGATGAAAACTTTAATCAAAGACGGCACAATTGTGACCGCTGAAGCAAGTTACAAGGCTGACATCCTGGTTGAAGGCGAGGTTATCATCCAGATTGGTGAGTCTTTGAAAATCGATGAGGGCTTGGTGATCGATGCCAAAGACAAACTTGTTTTACCTGGTGGGGTTGACCCACACGTTCATCTCCATCTTGAAATGGCAGGTACGGTTTCATCGGACGATTATTACACAGGTGGTAAAGCAGCTGCCTTCGGCGGGACCACCACGGTCATCGATTTTGTCTCACAAGGTCCCGGCAGCCTGGAGGAAAGTGTTCAGGCTCACAGACGCTTTGCCGATGCCACAACCAGCATTGACTATAGCTCCCATATGAATATCACTCGCTTTGACGACCAGGTGGCAGAGCAAATCACTGGCTTACCCGCTCTTGGGATTAGTACCATAAAGGTCTTCACAGCCTACAACGATCGCCTGCGCATCAATGATGGCGATGTCTTCAAAGCGATGCGGGTAGCGGGTCAAAACGACATATTGACCATGGTTCACGCAGAAAATGGCGATGTGATCGACGTTCTCATCAAAGAAGCATTGCAAGCTGGTCACACCCAGCCCATCTGGCACGCCCTGACACGGCCAGGCTGGGGAGCAGTGGAAGCCAGCCTGCGAGCGTTTGCCCTGGCGTCTCAAGCAGACGCCCCAGTCTACCTGGTCCATATGAATATGGCCGGGGAAGTCGACCAGTTAAAATATGCCCGCTCCAAAGGGATCTATGCCATGGGCGAAACCTGCCCACAATACCTGTTTTTCACTCAAGAAAACCTGCTTCAACCCGATGGCGCAAAATGGATTTGTTCCCCTCCGATGCGCTCCGAAGAGGACAACCTCGGTCTATGGCAGGGTCTGCAAGACGGCGCTATCCAGGTTCTGGCTACGGACCACTGTCCTTTCTTTTTTAACGGTCAGAATGCCATTGAATACGAAGGCAAAATGGTTGCCATTCCAGGTAAGGAATTAGGGAAAGATAATTTCACGCAAATACCGAATGGTCTGCCCGGATTGGGCGATCGTTTACCAGTTTTCTGGACTCAAGCCGTCAACACAGGTCGCATTAGTCCGGAAAGGTTTGTCGCGCTCACTTCCACCAACCCAGCCAGGATATTTGGGCTCTACCCCAGGAAAGGCTGCCTGCAGCCTGGAAGCGATGCTGATATCGCCATTTGGGACTCAAATTTAAGCGTTAAATACGGCGTAAACGTTGCCCACCATCGCACAGACTATAACCTTTTTGAAGGCTGGAATCTGAAAGGCATGCCCGTCATCGTTATGCAGCGCGGAAAGATCCTGGTACAAGACGGACAATGGTATGGCAAGCCTGGTCAGGGTAATTTCTTGCATCGCTTGAGTGGAGAGGTCCTTTAAGACCGGTCAATAATTATGATCTTGTTCGCAATCCTGGGAGTGCTGTTTATTGGGTCGTTGATCATCCTGATCACGCATTCTTACCGACCGAATATAGCCCGCTCCTGGGTCATCGCCATGGTCACAGCCCTTCTCGCCTGGGTTGCCTCTTTCGTTTTGCGCCTTTATCTGCCTTCAGAGGTCAACGTGTTGACCTGGTTTCCAGGCACAATATTCGAAGAAGGTCTGGGCTTCGTTGTTGACTATCTCAACTGGCCTTACATGGTCGCCGTTTTGAGTATGTGCGTGGCAGCTCTCCTGACCGACACAACTCGGGCTGACCCGGGCATCACGCCCTACTCCTGGATTCAGACTGTCTCGATTACTGGTTTGAACCTGCTCGCGATCCTGGCTGCCAACCCACTTACCATGGCAATTGCCTGGATGTTGACCGATCTGGTTGAATTATCAACATTATTGCGATTATCCAGAGCTGCTGAGTTGGGCTCAAAAATCGTAAGTTTGTTCGGTATCCGCATTCTAAGCACTTTTATGCTCATCACTGCCACCTCAATTGCCTGGCAGGGTCAGCCTTTCGCCGGCTTCGAAGTAATGCAGCCGAATGCCAGCTTGTTCTTTTTGATTGCGGCTGGCTTACGTCTTGGAGTTTTCCCTCTAAACCTGCCATTCTTAGATTCTCCAGAATTACGCTGGGGCGCAGGTACGCTTTTCCGTCTCACTCCGGCTGCCTCTGCCTTGGTGCTGATTGCTCAGCTTCCGGCAGGTCTTTTGATTTTCAACCAGAACCTGGTCAACATCGTCCAGGTCATGACCCTGATTGCTGCTTTTTATTCTTCGTTGATGTGGCTGACTCGCAAAACAAATTACGAAGGTCGTCTATACTGGATGGTCACACTTTCGGCGTTTGCCATCCAGAGTGCGCTCAATGGGCACCCTGAAGCCAGTAGGGTCTGGGGGTTGGGGCTTTTGCTTTCTGGCAGTCTCCTTTTCCTGTTCAACCCGCCAATTCGACGCATCCGTTTTTTGCCGCTGCTAGGTTTGCTTGGATTTATTGGCTTGCCGTACACCCTGGCAGCCTCTGGTTGGGAAGGGCTTTTACCAGATACCTTCGGTTTCACTTCCGTGATCATGATCATCACGCATGCTTTTCTCGTCCTTGGCTACATTCGATACATTGTAGGATCAGATAGCACTGTCACTGGACTTGAAAAATATGCCCGCATCACTTTTCCACTGGGCTTGGTAACGCTCATCCAGACAATCCTGGTCTTAGGGCTGGTTGGCTGGCCTAACGTGCTCATTGTTGGACACCTTTTGGGCAGTTTGGGCAGCCTGTCATTGGTCTTTGTCGGGCTCCTTATCGGTTGGCGCTTTGGTTACCGTATGGACACTGATATACTTGCGCAAAAAATTCCTTTTTTTCGTTTATTTTCGATCATATCAAACTTTTTCCGCAAAGCTCTTAGTCTTACCTGGGTCTCGGATTTATCCATGCGAGTTTACAATTCGCTAACCGGTTTAGTAGGATTCTTTAGCCAGATTCTGGAGGGTGATGGCGGCATTTTGTGGTCGGTCGTGTTCCTTTTAGTTCTCTCGATCCTTTTTCTTTTTCCGGGGAGCTGATGATGGATATTATTCAGTCCATTCCCATTTATCTCGCCCTTATCGCAGCCCTGCTTAATCTTGTCCGGCGGCAGTGGACGCTGAACCTGATTGCTCTGTTTGTTCAATTTGTCTGTCTTTTCCCTGTCTTACTGAAAGTTTTGCCCCTGCAATTAGCCTTGATCCATCCATTTACTGGCTTGATGGTTACGCTGATTCTCTATCTGACGCTAACAGGTGTTGGCGGAATCAAATCAATCGACCTGCGACGCCCTCTGACCAGTGGTGAGCTCTTTCGAGGGCTGGCTGGGGTCTTCCTGATCGCCACCTTGCGCGCATTTTTACCTCAATTTCAACAAGCAGTCTTCCCATTGGTCTCAAGCAATCATCTTTTTCTCAGCCTCGGGCTTATCTTGATCGGTTTATTGCAACTGGGAACAATCCGCGAGCCTTTTTACCTGGCAATCGGAATGCTCACCTTTCTTTCAGGCTTTGAGTTGCTCTATACAGCTTTGGAATTTTCTTACCTATTGGAGGCTCTATTGGTTGCAGTCAACCTGCTTTTAGCAATTGTGGGTGCCTTCTTCATCGTTAAGAATGCAGAAAGTGAGCCAGCGTGAACAATACTGTCATGGTCTGGATCACACTTCCTGCGTTGCTTGGATTGGGTTTGGTCTTGATCCAGCGACAATCAAAGCTTTCTGTAGTTTTGGGCAGTATCTTCCCCTTGATTTTCGGATTGCTCGCAATGATTTTTTCCAACGGATTGACTCTCAACCTGCTTGGTCGCTTTTTCATTCTGGAAGATAGTCTGGCTGTTTTTGGTCGAACGATCCAGATCACAGCTAATCAACTAGGTATCATCGCCCTGTTCTACTTCTTGTGTTTTGGATGGAACCTGCTCAGTGGTCTGTTCAAAGTGGGTCAATGGTTTAACAGCCTCAGTTTGATAATCACCGCTCTATGGGTTTCGGTCCAGTTTATCAACCCCTTCTTATATTCAGCTGTTGTCATCGAATTGATTGCTCTGTTGAGTGTGCCATTGCTTTCCCCTCGGGGCACGCCCGCCAGGAGCGGAGTGATCCGCTTTTTGAGCATTCAGACAATAGCCATGCCGCTCATCTTGATGGGGGGTTGGATGGTTTCGGGAATTGAAACATCGCCGTCGGCTGAAGCATTTATTTATCGGGGTGCGTTGCTGGTGATTGCCGGGTTCAGCCTTTGGGCTGGCATTTTTCCTCTTCACAGTTGGCTCCCTATGCTGACTGAAGAGACGCATCCCTGGGTCATTAGTTTTCTCATGACAATTATGCAAATCAGCCTTGCCATTTTCTTCCTCAAGTTCCTGAACCAATACTCCTGGCTGCGTAACCTTGAGGAAATCAAGTTGGTTCTTAAGTGGATCGGTGGATTATGCGTTATATCTGCGGGTGTTATTGCAGCATTTCAGAAGAAATTAAGCCGAATTTTGGGTTATCTTTACCTGTCTGGCACTGGCTATATCGTTCTCTCCATGGCTTTTCAGCAACAAGGCTGGCTTGAGCTTCTGACGCTATACTTTCTTCCACTTGCATTGGCTTATTGGAGTCTCGGCTACGCCTTCTCTCTACTTCGGGAAGCTTTGGGTTCCGAACAACTTGATTTTTCTGAGCTTGGTGGCTTGGTTTGGCGCTATCCCCTGATCAGTGTACTTCTACTTTGCGGTTTTCTCAATATCATCGGAATGCCTTTGTTCTCGCTCTTCCCTACCCATCGCATCATTTGGAGCGTACTTGCCAGCGAGAGTCTGCCAATTCGGCTGCTTATCAGTATTGGTCTATTCGGGATGATCGTATTCTTTTTAAGAGTCCTGGCAAAGGTGATTCAACCACCTGAATTTGCAGACCAGGAATTGAAAGAAAAACCCATCTTGATCATTCCAGTGGTATTGGTTGTCTTGTTCATGGTGTTGGGAGGTTTGATTCCCCAATTTTTCTCAGCTCCTATGCAGGATCTATTGATTTCCTTTCAGAACCTTTTGCGCTGAGCAAAAGATAGAAGACCGAAATTGTGTATAATCTCATAAATTGATAAATCGAAAGATAGGAATCTCATGGACGAATATTCCGGCTTAGAACAACTCGAAAAACGCGTAGAATGGCTCGATAACGAACGCCGTAACGATAAAACCAATCTCGCCTCGCTGCAGAACCGCCTTACCATCCTGGAAGGTGAAAATATGAATTTGCGCAAGCAGATTAAAGAGCTTGAAGTATTGATCAACCGTAATTCCACCCAGATTGCCAATATGGATAAGTACGATAACCGAATTGATCGCTTGAATATCGAACTGACCAAACAAATCCGGGATGTGAACGAACGGGCAGACAACAATCTGACTGAAGCTCAAAAGCGCATTAAACTCGAAGTGGATTCAACCAAAAAGACGATTGCTGAACTCTACCCGCTTATGGACATGTTTGACCCAATTAGGGCAGATATCAGCACGCTGAAAGCTGAAGACAGTCGGCTTGCACGATTAAACGAAGAATTGAAGGCTAAAGTTCAGGATGTTGATCGTTTTGATGAGGACTATCGCCGATCTCTCCATCTACTCGAAGAAGGACGCCGGCAGGAAGCCAAACGCATCACAGATCTGCAAGGTGAAGTTGCCTCGGTACGCAAACGCATAGAGGAAACTCGCGGGCGCTTCGATAGCTTTAGCGATAGCTTCCGCACCTTCGACACGCGCATCGCCGAGATCCAGAATAACGAAAAGGACCGTCGCGAAAATCAATCCCAGTTCATCGATCGCGTTAACAGTTCACTAGTTGAAAAAGACAAGGTTTTTGCCAGTTGGGATAAACGCTTCGCAGAAATCGATCAGTTTAACGCCAACCTGGGTTCACAGATTGAAACACTGGAAAAAATCCGTCTTTCCGTTACCAAGGCGGTCCAAACTTCAGAAGAGGCTTCTCAACGATTTGAACGTCGTGTCAACGAGATTACTGAGCTTCAACGTCTCAACGACGACCGTTATCGCCAGGAGTGGACCAATTTCAAATCCGACGATGTCAAACGCTGGACGAACTACATGCTCGCCCAGGAAGAACAAACCAGGGAAACCACTCAGCAATTTGCCAATCTGACCAAACAGCTGCAAGAAATGGACGATTTGACAGCATTAATGCAGGACAACTTGGAAAATTTGAGCCGCGAGACCGTCAGACACATTCAAACTGTCCTGGTCGCTTTTCAGGAATCTATCCAGAATATCGCCCCTCTCGTGGACAAAAGAGCTTCATAAAGCATGCACATTCTTGGGACTGCCGGTCACGTCGATCATGGGAAATCAACCCTTATCGCCGCTTTGACCGGCACGCATCCTGACCGTTTGAAAGAAGAGAAAGCTCGTGAGATGACCATCGAACTGGGCTTTGCCTCGATGACACTGCCCAACGGAGAAGAAATTGGCATCATAGACGTCCCTGGTCATCGCGACTTCATTGGTAACATGTTGGCAGGAATTGGGGGAATTGATGCGGTTTTACTAGTTGTAGCGGCAGATGAGGGGGTTTCAGCACAGACGAAGGAACATCTGGCGATTGTCGATTTATTGGATATCAGCCGCGGAATTATCGTCCTGACCAAGACCGACCTGGTTCAAGATCCCGATTGGCTCGAACTGGTTTCGATGGAGATCCGTGAACTTGTTCAACCCACCTCTCTTGCCGATGCTCCTATTGTACCGGTCTCCTCGCGAACTGGTTCAGGTATCGCAGAACTGCTCGATCAAGTCCAGAAGACACTTGAAGGAATCCCTGATCGCAAAAATCTGAGCAAACCACGTTTACCGGTCGATCGGGTTTTCACCCTTACTGGGTTTGGCACTGTCGTAACTGGTACTCTTTTGGATGGCAGCTTCAAAATTGGCGACGAGGTCGTCTGCCTGCCAAATGGCAAAACCGGACGTATCCGTGGGCTTCAAAATCATAATCACAAACTGCAAAAAATCGACCCTGGTTTCAGGGCGGCAGTGAACATTGTCAACCTGAATTACCAGGACATCGCCCGCGGAGACGTGATTGCTCGACCTGGCGATTACAAAACAACCACCCTGCTTGACGCGCATTTTCGCTTGCTGAAAGATAGTCCTTTCGCTGTAAAACACAATCTGGAGGTCAAACTTTTTCTCGGTGCCAGTGAAACCACTGCGCGTGTGCGCCTTTTAGGCAGCCAGGGACTCAAACCCGGCCAGGATGCCTTTGTCCAGTTGCGCACAGACCACCCGGTGGTTGCTTCAAAAGGCGACCGCTTTATTTTACGCTTGCCATCTCCATCAGAAACGCTTGGAGGCGGAGTAATTCTGGACCCGGATCCATCTCAGACCTATAAACGCTTTAACGAAGATAACCTGGAAAGGCTCGACAAAATGTTCTCGGGAAGCGCGAGCGACCTCCTGAGCCAGATCCTGGAAAATCAAAAAGTGACCAACCTCGCAGCCCTGGCTCAAAAATCCGCCTTACCGCTTGAAGAAATAAGTCAGATGGTTTCTGCCATGCTTGAAAGCGGCGCAATTATCGGTTTAGGGAAAACCAGTAATATCCAAAAGCTCATGTTGGTTCACCCAGCCTACTGGCAATCACTTCAGAAAAAGGGGCTCGATAGCCTGAATACTTTTCATCACACAAACCCCTACAAAGCAGGCATGTCCAGGGAAGAATTCAGGTCGGAACTTGGTCTTTCACAGGGCTTATTCGATCAAGTGATCGATAAACTGGCTGAACAGTTGCTGGTCGTCCAAAAGGGCAGCCTCGTCTGGGCAATTGACCATCAGGTAGTCCTAAGCCCGGAGCACATAGCTAAAGTCGCCCCAATTTTGGCAGAATTCCAGTCGAATCCCTTCAGTCCGCCGGATGTAAACCAGCTGCAGGCAGAAATTGGCTCTGACTTACTGGAAGGTCTGCTTTCTTCTCAAAAGGTAGTGGCGGTCTCGGACCAGATAGTCTTCACACCGGAAGCACTAACTCAGATGCGGGAGTGGGTCCACGAAACGATCTGTAAAAATGGTGAGTTAAGCCTGGCTCAATTCCGTGATCACTTTAAAACAAGCCGAAAGTACGCTGCGGCTGTCCTGGAATATTTCGATTCCACAGGCTTCACCTATCGAAAAGGTGACGTTCGTGGTTTAAGATAGTACAATTGCGACATACCATTCTAAAAAAGGAGAAATTAGTTATGGCGTTTAAAGTAATCATCACAGACGGCTTGGAGAGCATTGGAAAAGAACTGATCAATCAGTCCGGAGAAGCAGTGGACAGAAAAGGTATCGATGCCGCCCAACTTTTGCTGGAAGTTGGTGAGTACGATGGCATGATCGTTCGCGGTCGTACCAAGGTCACCCGAGAGGTTTTTGAAGCAGCAAAGAACCTTAAAGTTGTCGGTCGTGCTGGGGTTGGGGTGGATAATATTGACCTCGAAGCAGCCAAAGAGCACGGTGTTATTGTGGTGAATTGCCCGGTGGCTACCTCTGAAGCAGTTGCTGAGCTTGCCATGGCAATGATTTTTGGCCTGTCTCGCGAGTTAGCTCGCGCTGATGAAGCCATGAAACATGAAAATTGGGACAAGAAAACCCTGATGGGCGCAGAACTGATGGGCAAGACGCTGGGCATGATCGGCTTTGGCAGGATCGGTCAGCTGGTTGCTAAATATGCTTCCTGCATGGGTATGAAAGTAATCGTTTTTGACAAAATCTGGTTTCCTGACTTTGTTCGTGAGAAAGGTTTCGAACAGTTTCAATTGGAAGAATTGCTTCCACAGGCTGATTTCTTCAGCATCCATATTCCTTTAACAGCAGAATCCAAACATTTACTCAACGACGAAACATTCGCCCTGATGAAGGATGGCGCTTATGTCGTCGATGCTTCCCGTGGTGGTGTGATCGATCATGCCGCTTTATTGCGCGCGCTTGAATCTGGTAAAGTTGCTGGTGCCGCAATCGATGTATTTGAAACAGAACCGCCGGTAGATTGGACCCTGGTCAAGCACCCCAAAGTTATCGCGACCCCACATATTGGCGCTCAAACCATCGAAGCGCAACTCCGCGCCGCTGAAGATATTGCCTCCGAAGTTATGAATGTCCTGGAAGGCAAGCAAACTCGCTGGCAGTGTGCCTAAAAAATCTTAATTGAAATGGAAAGCCGGGTTAATCATCTTAACCCGGCTTTTGCTTTTAATTATCATCACTTTATTCTGGCGAATCCCAAACCCACCCAAACGACAGGCAATCGGTATCCAATCCTTTACGGATTTGGTGTTGCCGTCGGATAGATTATTTCTTGAGCGGGCGTCCCCATTGGTGTCGGGGTCGGTATGGGTGTCTCACCAGAAGGGTCGTGTACGTACACAAAATCGCCCAATTCAGCCCAGTTGTACAACCAGTGTGCATCCCCTGGGAACATATTAATACAGCCGTGAGATTGCTTAAACCCCAAAACCGCCGGCCAATAGATGCCATGAATTGCCTGGGCATGGTTGTAATACATTGCCCACGGCACACCTTCCATGTAATAAAAGTCGGAGCGATCACTGGTATACGACCCTTGCATTTGCTCCAGTTCCTTCTTCTCATAGATCCGGTAGGTTCCTGGATCCGAGTAGAGGTCACCTGAGCCAGAGGCAATCACAGTAGCAAAGACCAGTTCATTGTTTTCATAAGCCGATAATGTCTGGTTATACAGATCAATATTGATCCACTTCCCGCCTTCAACGCCAGGTGGAGTTGAGGTATCAACCACAACACGACGTGATTTCAATGAAGGTATCCACTCGGTCGGTGAGACCTGGTACCATTCATATCCTTCTGCTTCCACCACGTTATAGATTGGGAAGGATTCATATTTGTTATAGGTATTGCCAGTTGCTCCTGATGAGAAGCTCGCTCCATTGAAGGAACCGGTCCCATCGATCGTAAACCCGAAGTTGCTTTGTGGAGAGTCAAAAAACTCCAAGCCCTGCCAGTTGGGAATTGAATAGAGCGGCTGAGCTTCGATCCATCCCCCACCCAAAAGTCGAACGAAAGTAGTCCCACCCGCATTGGCTTGCTCAACAAATGCGACATAGCGTGAAAGACCACCCGGATATGACCTGATCACTGTTCCACCGCTGGTTGCATCGCTGAGACTGGCATAGACTTTGGTCTGTCCGGCATTGATACTGGCAATGCGGATCGGCAAGGCATTCAAAGACGGATCAGGCTTGTTTGCCGGTAACCCCGCCAACGGATAAGGAAAGCCTTGTTCTCGCAAGCCGCTAATTGTCTGCGACGGACCCAATGGAAGGCAATCTCCTGGATCGGTTGGATAATATCCTGGTATACAGAGCGGTAAATCGTAATATGGTCCTGTTTCAGCTTGATATTCATAAGCTCTCGCCGCTTGTGGACCCACCAGTGTGCTCAGCACAACTATGATTGCAATAAAGAAGTACTTTTTTGTTTTCACAATTGCATTATAACCGCTAAGATTTTTAAGGCAAATAAACGCAAACCCTTGTTTTCGGGACCGCTCAGCAATTGTGCCCTGTTCAAAGTATAGGCATTCGAGGTACAATTTTATCAACCAGTCCTCAGGAGGTTATGATGAAATTTCCGTTCTATCAGGTTGACGCATTTGCAGTCAAACCTTTCAAAGGCAATCCAGCCGCAATCATCATGATGGAAGATGTCCGGGAAGACAGCTGGTTACAAGCTGTTTCTCAAGAAATCAATCTTTCTGAAACTGCATTCCTGCGCCCCAAAGGTCATGATTATGAATTAAGGTGGTTCACTCCCACGACGGAGGTTGACCTATGCGGTCATGCAACCATCGCGAGTGCCCACATCCTCTATGAATTTGGGTTTTACGACCTCGAAGAGACTATCAATTTTCACACTCGTAGCGGTGTGCTCACGTCCACCTTCAATCGCGGGACAATCGAAATTAACATGCCTCGCCTGAAGGTGACTCCCCTGGTAGATCCTCCACTTCTCAAAGAGATCCTTGGCTTTGAGCCGCTGGCGGTTGCTGAGTCTGAAAATGGCGTTCTGATTGCTGAACTTGATAACGCGGATCAGGTGCGCAATTTTTCACCAAATTTTGATTTGATCTCTCAGCTCGATCACAACGATCTTGCATTAACAGCATCAGGAGAAGGGACAAAATTCGAATTTATATCTCGCTTTTTCTCTCCTAAAACTGGTATCCCCGAAGACCCGGTAACCGGCATGGCTCATTGTCTGCTGGGACCGTATTGGGAAGCGAAGACAGGCAAAAACCAATTCCATGCCTACCAGGCATCCGCCCGTGGTGGGGAGATTTGGGTTCGCCTTGTAGATAAACGTGTATTCATCGGCGGTAAAGCAGTCACTGTTTTAAAAGGCGAGATGCTCAAGCAGTCTCAATAGTTTGTTGAAGGCAAAATTTGCTGATATCTTTGGGCGGCGTAGCCCTGGGCTCCTTTCCAGTAGCTATACACCCGCCCTTTTTTTCTTTAATTCTCAAGCGCTCTAGCGGTTAACCTTGTTATAATATGCCCATGTTGCGCCGACGATTATCGTCAACCCGATCTACTCTTACCAACCCTCACTCCCAAGTCCCCTATTCCACCAAAGGAGCTGCATCTTGGAATTATTGAAACAAAGAATTCTCACCGATGGTAAAAATCTTGGCAATGGCATCCTTAAAGTCGATCGCTTCATCAATCACCAGGTAGATCCGATTCTCATGGATGAATGCGGCAAGGAATTCGCCCGTCTGTTCGCCAACACGACCGCAGTCAAGATCCTGACCGCCGAGATTTCCGGGATCGCTCCTGCCCTCATGACCGGAAAATATCTCAATCTTCCAGTGGTCTATGCCCGCAAAACTAAGCCGGTCACCATGCCCAGCGAGGTCTACATCACGGTCGCTCCTTCGCACACTAAGGGACACAATACAGAGCTAATTGTCTCGCCGGAATACCTCGGCAGAGGCGAAAAAATTCTTATCATCGACGATTTCCTTGCCTCAGGTGCAACCATTGCAGGTCTTGTGCGCCTGGCTGAGGTGGCTGGTGCGGAAGTGGTCGGGATTGGTACGCTCGTCGAAAAGACCTTTGAGGGAGGTCGCACCCTGCTATCAAAATTGGGTGTTCCCATCCATTCACTTGTCTCGATTTCTTCGATGGATGACGGCAAAATCGAATTTACTGACGAATTTGAGACAATAGAGGATAAATGAGCGATCGGATCGTAATTCTTGATTTTGGCTCCCAGTTTACCCAACTGATTGGTCGCCGCATCCGTGATATGCATGTGTATTGCGAACTTCTTCCATGGAATGCCAGTGAGAAAGAAGCAATTACACCAGAAACCCGCGGCATCATCCTCTCCGGTGGTCCCCAATCCATCTATGCCCAAAACGCTCCTTACATTCAGGATTACATTCTGAAAAGCGAATTGCCAATCCTGGGTATCTGCTACGGCATGCAAGCCCTTGCCCACCAGTCCGGTGGTAAAGTGGTTCAAAGTGAAGAACACGAATATGGTCTCACCCGCCTGAGCGTCCCTGATTCCAATCCGCTTCTCCACCTCGGCAGCCAAAAGGTCTGGATGTCTCACGGAGACAAGGTTTTCAGTCTGCCGAAGGGCTATGTTGGCATCGCGGAAACTCCTAACACTCCTTATGCCGCCATGGCTAACTACGCGCAAAAACGCTTTGGGCTTCAATTTCATCCCGAAGTCCATCACAGTCAATATGGGCAGGAAATGCTGGAGAATTTCATCCTGAACATCTGTGTCTCTCAACCTTCCTGGACCTCAAAGAACATCATCGAAGAAAGTATCGAGAACACTCGCCAGCAAGTTGGCAGTGGTCGCGTGCTTTCCGCCCTATCCGGCGGGGTCGATTCTGCCATCACAACCACCCTGGTTCAAAGAGCAGTGGGCGATCGCGTCACGGCAGTTTTCATCGACACCGGTTTGATGCGTCAGGGTGAAGCCCAGCAGATCGAAGCCACTTTTCGCCCTATCCTTGGCGAGCGTTTGGTCATGGTCGATGCTTCGCAGCGCTACTTTGACCGCTTGAAAGGTGTCATTGACCCCGAGCAGAAGCGTAAGATTATCGGAGAAATGTTTGTGCGCGAGTTTGAACGCGCTGTGCACGATGCCGGTGATTTCGAATTCCTGGCTCAGGGCACAATCTACCCGGATGTGATTGAATCCAAGGGCATCGGCGTAACCGAAGCTCACCGCATCAAAACCCATCACAACGTTGCCGGCTTGCCTGATGACATGCAGTTCAAGCTGGTGGAGCCTCTTCGTTTCCTCTTCAAAGATGAAGTGCGTGCAATCGGATTAGAGCTTGGTCTACCCTCAGAACTTGTTTGGCGCCAACCTTTCCCCGGTCCGGGGTTAGCAGTGCGATGCCTGGGTGAAGTCACACCAGAACGTATCACCACCGTTCGCCATGCTGATGCAGTTTTTCGAGAGGAATTGGGCAAAGCCAATCTTCTTCATGTCTACACGGATGAAGATGGCAACCTCCACGGCACTTCGCAAGCCTTCGCCGCCCTTCTTCCTGTAAAAAGTGTAGGCGTCATGGGCGACCAGCGCACCTACGCCGAGACGATCGTCCTGCGTGCTATCACCTCGGTCGATTTCATGACCGCAGATTGGGCACGCCTGCCCGAAGACCTGCTGGCCCTTGTCAGCAACCGTATCGTCAACGAGGTCGTTGGCGTCAACCGCGTGGTTTATGACATCAGCTCCAAACCCCCGGCAACAATCGAGTGGGAATAGGATATGACCTTTAAAACCGAACAAACCGCCAATGCGATTAAGCTAATTCAAGAAGGTTTTTTCGATAATGATGAGGCCGGTGCCATTTTTATGGGCAGTCCACGAAGGTTCGTTTTACAAGATGGTATTCATAATTTATTTCCAGATATCAGAGAGGAAGTATTAACTTACTTTAAATTAAACAACGTCACATGGTGGCGAGGAAAATACCCAACTGGTCATGTACTCTCTTCGCAAATAGCTTGTTTAAATCATTTGTTCCCGATTAGGAAAAACAAGGCAGCAGTATTAAATATGTTAAGCTGTGTTTCACCCGATTTTGTTGACGTGATACCGATCACTGAACATCTTCAGGGTTATATCCAATTCGAGGCAGTAGGGGGCGATGTCAATTTCCTTAATGAAGGTACCAATACACGAGGGAGCAATTGTACGTCGTTGGATGCCTTGATCTATGCTCAACACAGAGATGGTCGCCGTTTCCTGATACCCATCGAATGGAAATACGTTGAAACCTATGGCAACGACAATAAGTCGGTAGGGAACAAAGGTGGGACCAGAAAATCACGTTATTTGGATTTGATAGCTCAGAGTGAGCTGCTCAATAAAAATGTTCTTTCCTGCTGCTGGTATGAACCATTTTACCAACTGATGAGACAAACGCTATGGACTGAACAGATGCTGGCAAGAAGTGTCTCAAATTTGGAAGCTGATGATTATATTCACCTCCATGTAATACCAGATGAGAATTTGGAATTATTGCACAAGAGATACCCCTTTAGTGACAAAGGGATGGAAAATACCTGGAAGTCTTGCTTAATTGACCCAAACAAATATGTTGTAATTAGTCCAATAAAACTTTGGGGAACGCAAAATCAGGACACCAAAATATTCAATTATCTTGAACAAAGATATTGGACAAAAAAATGATAACAAAAGCCTGCTAGAAGTTCATTTTGATCTAAACAGGTTGATGGAAGGATAGACAAATGACAGCGATCATAGATACCGTAAGAGAG
>CAZDPK010000013.1:0-30549 GCA_964507335.1 uncultured Anaerolineaceae bacterium
CAAAAGGAAGCATACCTGGGTGGGAGTGTTTATACCTGTTCTGTCTGTCAGAAGCTGTAGTGGAGGATTGATAAAAAACCCCTGGCCTTTTCGCCAGGGGTTTATCTATTATTTTATTGATTTTGTTGATAATTTTTTGCCTGCCGTTGATCCTTGCGCGTGACTTTGAGGATGCTGATTTTGGTTGGATGGTTGAACGGTGCCGGATTTGCAGGTGGCTGACCCTGAATCGTGTCTGGATAACCTGTGATATCAGCAGGAATTTTGATTAGGCTTTCCAAGGAGATGTAGCCGGATTTCGACATTTCAATGATCTCGTCAATAATCTGCTTTCCCGGTACATACAGGGCGTTGTTGATGACAATAAGGCTGCCTTCGTGCGCGACCAGGGGTCTGACCTTATTGATCAATTGGCTGTGCTGTTTTTGTAGGTCGACCTTGCCATAACGCGTGCTGGAAAAGAAGGGAGAGTCGATTATGACTATATCAAAAAGTGAATCTGACTTTTTGAGTGCGTTGACTGCGCTGAAAAAATCCCTCTTGAGGAGGGTCATCGCCTGTGTAAAACCATTCAAAGTATGTGATCTTTCTGATAATGCGAGCGCTTCAGCATTCAGGTCAGTCTGGATGAGTGCCGCTGCTCCTCCAGCCAGGGCTGCGATTCCCAGAGAGCCGGTGTATGCAAAACAATTCAGGGCAGATTTGCCCAGGCTATTTTGTGTCAGCCAATTGCGCAGGTTTCGCGTGTCCACGTAAAAGCTGTCGTCCTGGTTAAGACGTAGATCGATTGCGTAGCGAACGCCGTGTTCTGAAATTTCCGTCGGAAGCTGTTGTCCATGCAATAAGCGTCCTTTTCTTTCTTCAGAGTCAGTTGAGTGTCGGGTTTTATGTAATATGGACTCGATCCATGGCAAATCAATCAGGCAAATTTTTACGACTTGGTCAATGATGCCGTCGAGGATTTCGGGCTGACGACTGTGGTTACTAATCACGATCGTACTCGCAAAGCGATCAATCACTAATCCTGGTGCGCCTTCGTAAAAACCATTGAAAAGGCGGTGAGCATTACAACCAAGCAAGGTTGGGTCTTCCTGTCGCGATTGGAAACATAGGTGAAGCTGGTCGGTTAATTTTCCTAGAGTCATTTCTATTGAGCCTTGGTATTTATTCTAAACTGAATGTTTCAGATAACGAAACCTTTTTGGAAGATCATTTTCAAAAGAAAATCAGTATAATCATGAGGTGAAATAATATAACGGAGTTATCGATGATTGAATTTTTTCAGAATCTAAATCCTTACATGCAAGCTCTTGTTGCCACACTCTTCACCTGGGGTCTTACCGCTCTAGGGGCAGGCGTCGTCTTCCTGGGAAAAACCGTCAATCAAAAGTTGCTGGATGGCATGCTTGGGTTCGCTTCAGGCGTCATGATTGCTGCCAGCTTCTTCTCTTTACTGGCTCCGGCAATCGACCTGGCGGAAGGCGGTCCTGTGCCTTCCTGGGTTCCGGCAGTGGTTGGTTTTTTGTTTGGCGGTGGATTTCTTTATGCGGTTGATAAATTGTTGCCCCATCTGCACCCTGGAGAGAAAAAACCGGAAGGCGTTAAAAGTTCCTGGCAGCGGAGTGTGTTGCTGGTTCTTGCAATCACCTTGCACAACATCCCTGAGGGTCTGGCAGTTGGTGTGGGTTTTGGCGTAGCAGCCGTTGGTCTCGAAAACGGCTACCTGGCATCAGCCATCGCGCTTGCCTTAGGCATTGGTTTACAGAATTTTCCGGAAGGAATGGCAGTTTCACTTCCATTGCGCAAGGAGAAAATCAGCCGCAGGAAGGCGTTTATGCTCGGACAGCTCTCGGGTATTGTGGAACCGATTGCCGCTTTGATTGGGGTTTGGGCTGTATCGATGATGAGAGGATTGCTGCCTTATGCGCTTTCATTTGCAGCAGGCGCGATGATCTATGTTGTTGCAGAAGAACTGATTCCGGAATCAAAACGTTCGGCTGCACAGGGACATTCTGATATTCCTACGATCGGTGTGATGGTCGGCTTTGCACTGATGATGCTACTGGATGTTGCCCTGGGTTAGTCTGCGGGCTTACTCCAAACCTGGTACAGGGCGAGATCGCCCTCTTTTCCGTCTGAGAAGAATTCCTCTTCCAAGTTGAGTCCGGCTGCAAAGCCGGTGTTTCGAAGCGTTTCAGAATCGTAGTGATGGACGTAGCGATAGCGCGCCGGTTGGCCAGGATCGGCACGCCAGTCTATTAACAAATCGTTTTCACCTAATTCCTGGTTGTCGAAATTGAGGAGTGACCAGGGTTGGATGTGGCTGCTAAGGCGGCGACTGTTTTTCACCTGCCAGGTCGAAAAGTAGAGCTTTCCATTTGTTGATAACCTTTGTTCTGCAAATTTGAAAAACTGATTGAGATAGGGATCCAACGGGAAGTGATGGATTACGGCAAAACAAGTAATGGAATCGAAACCTGGTGTTTCTTGGAGGTCTTGGAATTGGACAGTGAGTTCCCTCTGCCTAAAGGTGTAACGACCTCTCTTGTTTTCAGGGATGGCATCGGCTGCATCTGATAATAGGGACGAGCTGTTGTCGACCCCCAGGTAACAACCTGAAAAATCAGCTTCAAGGAGCGCCTTAGCCAGGTTACCGTTTCCGCAGCCCAGGTCGAACAGGTTGGTTGTCTCCTGGAACTGAGGCATTAAGCGTTGGATTCCAGGTTGTATGGAAAAGCGTGTCGAAGAAAACGACTTCGCATAGGTGTCGTAAAAATCCTGGTTCAGGTTGAGGAGAAATTCGAGTGTTTCCTTTTCCATAGCTTTGATTTTATCAGTTGATTGGATCGAAGTTAATGTTCCTGATTATGCTTAACCGAGGCAATTTATTGCTGGACCCAGCAAATAGTTTTGTTACAACCGGTTGCCTGAATACCCAAAGAATGTCAGAGGATCCAACGCGAGGCATTTGATGATCTATGCGTCATGGGCGGTCTCATGCCGACCTACGTTTATAACTTTACTGATGTACTTCATCAGGCATTTGGAATCCACTCTACCTTGATGTAGAATAACACCTATGACAGAAGCTGAACGTGAACTTTGGCGGCGGAAGCGGCAATATTCTGATGAGGACATGGCTCAGGCGCAAAAAATCCTCGAGGAAATCAGGCTGGGTACGGATGCGCTAAAAGCTCTGCGGTCCAACCCGTTACCAGGCGGCAGAGGGTTCTTAGCCAAGCACGCCCTGGTAGCCGCCTACCGCAAAAAAGTGAGCCTGGGTGAATGGGAAGACGACCCGGTTCTACTGGCAAAGATCCGGATGAAGCCTATCCGCACGCTATCTGGTGTCACGACGATAACAGTTCTGACCAAACCTCACCCTTGCCCTGGCGAGTGCATTTTCTGTCCTTCTGAAGAGGGTTTGCCCCAAAGTTATCTTTCTGACGAGCCTGGTGCCAGGCGCGGTGTTGAGCACGCATTTGACCCCTATACCCAGGTTTCCTCACGGCTCAAAGCCCTGCACGAGGTGGGTCACCCAACCGATAAAATTGAACTGCTCATCCTTGGAGGCAGTTGGACTGCTTACCCTGCGAGTTACCGTGAATGGTTTATCCGTCGTTGCTTTGAGGCCCTCAACCAGGAAAACCCGGATGACAATATGGGAGAGGTGAACCTGGCAGAGGTGCAAAAAACCAACAGCCAGGGGCGCCATCGAAACGTCGGTCTTGTAATTGAGACCAGACCTGACCTAATTAACAGTGATAATTTGATCGAAATGCGCAAACAAGGCGTCACCAAGATGCAGCTGGGCATCCAGAGCATGGATAATCGCGTTCTCCGGCTAAACAAACGCGGTCACAGCGCTGAAGAAGCCGAAGAAGCGATTCGCCTGGTTAGGGCAGCTGGTTACAAGGTGGTGGTCCATTGGATGCCGAATCTTTTAGGTGCCACTCCAGAATCGGACCGGGAAGATTTTGCAAGGCTTTGGCGCGAAGGTGGAGTTAACCCCGATGAATTAAAGATTTATCCTTGCCAACTCCTGCGAAATGCCGAACTTTATGATTATTGGCTGAGGGGTGAATACCATCCATACGAAGAGAAGGAATTGATCAATTTACTGGCTGATATCAAGCCGACCGTCCCGCGCTTTTGCCGTATCAACCGGGTTATCCGCGATATTCCTTCCAACCATGTTGTAGAAGGCAACCGAAATACCAGTTTGCGACAAGATGTCGCGCTTGAAATGAAAACGCGCGGCTCAGTCTGCCAGTGCATCCGCTGTCGGGAGATTCGCAAGGGCAAGATCGACGAGGAAAGCCTGGTTTTTAATGATCAGGTTTACAAGGCAGGTTGGGCTGAGGAACATTTTCTTTCCTACAACACGCAGGATGATCACATCCTTGGATTCCTTCGGCTTTCACTTCCTGATAAAAACCAATTTTTCCCTGTAAATGAACTGGAGGAGGCTGCCATCATTCGCGAAGTGCATGTTTATGGGCAGTCAATTGAAGTGGGAGGCGAAGGTTCAGGTTCTGCGCAGCACCGCGGGTTGGGAAGCAGTTTGATTGAGAAGGCGGCGGAAATTGCTCTACAAAATGGATATCAAAAACTGACAGTTATTTCAGCAATTGGTACTCGGCAGTATTACGCTCTCCGGGGATTTGAATTGGGTGAGTTGTATATGGTCAGAGCATTAATATCGGCGTGAATTCAAGCCAGCTGAAAATTCTGCCAATGAAGTGAGATTTGAGGTAATAGGTGCGTGTTTTTTGGCACTCTCATTAAAGTATCGCGGAATTACCCCGACCTTATCGATATTATTGTTACCAGAACAGCCAATCATTATTAAAAAGACGGGTTGAATATTCAACCCGTCTTTCGAAAAGAAAGCTACTATCCGCTCTTGTGGGGCATGAAGCCCATGATGCGGGCAGCGAAAGAGGCAGTGTTCAACGATTGCAGCCAGACTTTGCCTGGACCTTCCAAAACACTGATGAACAGACCTTCTCCACCGAACAGTATGTTGGTAAAGCCTCTGACGGTCTCAACATCATATTTGACGTCCGATTCAAAGAAAGCAATATTACCAGTGTCAACCTTGATGCGCTGCCCTGGCTGCAGGTCAATTTCCACAATGGAGCCATCCAGCTCGAGGAAAACCATTCCCTCTCCGCTGAGACGCTGCATAAGGAAGCCTTCGCCACCGAACAAGCCGGTCTTCAATTTGTTCACGAACGTAGAGAGGACTACCGTTGGTTGAGCACAAAGGAAGGACGATTTTTGGGCAATGTATTGCTTTCGTCCGTCAAGTTGCAATGCACGAATCTCACCGGGCATTGCCGAAGTCAGCGTGATCTCTGCACCAGCTGTCTGGGCGGTGTAGGTTGCCATAAAAAGGGATTCTCCGGTTAACATTCGACCAAGACCTTTCATCAGACCACCACGGACGTTGGTGTCCATTTGGAAATTGTCGGACATCCAGCTCATTCCACCAGACTGAGTGTAGATACTTTCTCCCGCATCAAGCTGCAGGGTCAAACCAGGTAATTTATCACCAAATACTCTGTATCTCATAATATTTCCATTTCTTTTTTTCTTATTCAGAAGTCATCTGACTTCTGGTGTCCACAATTAATCTGCCACTCAGTTAAGGTCAGGGGTTTCATCCTGGTTTTCAGTGGGTTGGTCCTGATGATTTTCAAGACCAAGAAGCAAGTTTCGTTGTTCGATGCGGGTGATCATATCCACGCGGCGTTGATGGCGTTCACCTTCAAAGGAAGCGTTCAGCCAGCCTTCGGTGATAAGCGTTGCCAGTCCACCCGCCACAACCCGTGCTCCAAAGCAAAGAACATTGGCATTGTTATGTCGGCGGGCTAGAATAGCAGAGTAAGGGTCGCTGACAGCAGCTGCGCGAATCCCCGGGAATTTATTGGCGGCAATCGACATGCCGATGCCAGTTCCACAAATCAGGATTCCACGATCAAACTGTCCTGAGAGGATGGCTTTGGAAACCAACTCCGCGATACGGGGATAATCCGCGCTTTCGCTTGTAAAAGTACCAAAGTCTTCATAAGGGATCATCCTGCTATCCAGGTAATTTTTGATTGTTTCTTTTAGGGCTAAAGCTGTGTGATCACAACCGATTGCGATTTTCATTGGCTACCTCACTGTTTATTTGTAAAATTATAACGGTAAAAACTACAGCGCAAAAGAAAATATCAACTTCACGGGGGTTTTTACATCAAAGAATCATTATTGTTGTAAGGTCAATTGGGTGACATTTCTCACTACGGTTTTGCAGTTGGTTTAGCTAAAATGCTAATTAAGGAAAATCTTTTTGTGCGATACGATCTTCAATTTCTGATCAATGTCATCGTTTCAAGAGGATTTGTGATCTGTTAAAACGGAAAGGCAAAACAAGAAAATGATTTTTGTAACTGGCGCTGCCGGTCATATCGGAAATGTATTGGTCCGGGAATTGGTTCGAAGGGGTTATGACGTCAGGGCATTGACATTACCTGGAGAAGAAATTCGCCCGCTGGCTGACTCCAAACCCGAGATTGTGGAAGCAAATATCCTTGATTATCCAGCCCTAAAAGCCGCAATGACAGGGGCAGAGGTGGTTTTTCACCTGGCTTCCCTGGTAGCCCTTGTTCCCGAACAGTACGAATTGATGCAAAAAGTAAATATTGAAGGGACTGCTAACGTCCTTAAAGCCTGTTTTGAGACTGGAGTAAAGCGTCTGATTTATACCAGTTCGATCCATGCTTATGGTCGTCCTGAAAAAAATAGAGTTATCGATGAGAGCTTGCCTTTTGACACACGGATCGGAGGGGGAGGGTATGACCAAACTAAAGCGAAAGCTTCCGAACTGGTTTTAGAAGCGGCTAGTGCCGGCTTGGATGCGGTCATTCTTGCCCCAACCGGCGTGATCGGTCCTTATGATTTTAAACGGTCAGAAATGGGCGAAATGACCAATTATTGGATGAAAAGTACACCCACATTCAGCCTGGATGGCGCTTACGACTTTGTGGATGTGCGCGATGTGGTTGAAGCACACATTAATGCGATGGATAAAGGAGAAGCTGGTCAGGCATATTTGCTGCCGGGTCATCGCGTAACCGTGAGAGAATATCGACGCATGATCCAGGAGGCTTGCAGCACTTGTAGTAGAGAGATTTATGTGCCGATTAAGCTAGCCCAGATTTTTGCGCCTCTGGCAGAATGGTTTTATCGCGTGTCAAAGACTCGCCCGCGCTTCACTCGTTATTCAATTGAGACCTTGATGAGTAATTCGATCGTCAATGGTAATAAGGCAGTTGAAGTTTTGGACTTCCGTGCCAGACCGATTGAGGAGACGGTACGCGATAGTGTGGAATGGTGGCGTGCCAATTCAGAGTCGATTAAGCCCAGTTTGCGTGCGGCAAAGCAGTTGAGGCAAGGGGTTTAGGCTATCTAAATTACCGTCAATTCGGTTGCTTGCAGACAGCGTGTGGAGCGAAGCGATCAGGGCAATCTGCTGTTTGTCTCTTACAAATCGCAAATAGTGTTTAAGTGACTTATCGGACGCCCGCCAAGTAAATAGGCAGAATGCGACGACTAAAAGAAACCATCAAGAAACAAGGTGTCGAGCAGCAAAAAATTAATAAATTCGTGAATCAGGAAGGATGGGTTTTCTGACAAACAGGACAAAAGTGGGTTCCCCGTTGACCTACTTTTATTTTTTCAATTGGGTGTCCACACCTGGGGCAGGGATTTCCTGTCTGCTGATAGACCTGGAAATAATTTTGAAAATCCCCACCTCTATAGACCCAATCAATACTGGCACCTTTTTGGTCAATCCCTTTGGTAAGGACGCGGCGGATAGAGTCGAGCAGAGTTCCTGCTTCAGAGATAGTAAGGCTATCACTCTGACGTAGAGGGTGAAGCCCAGCCAAAAACAAGGCTTCGTCCGCATAAATATTGCCTACCCCAGCAAGGAAACTTTGGTCGATCAGCAGGGGTTTGAGTTGCCTGGAACGTTTTTGGAGCATGTCAACAAAGACAGTAGCTGTGAGTCGCTCGTCAAATGGTTCTGGACCAAGATTTGAGAATAGGTCACTGGTATCACGCAGCAGCCAGACGCGACCGAACTTGCGCATGTCATTGAACACTAACTGCCAACCCGACTCAAATTCAAGCCATAGCCGGTCATGTTTGCTGTCGCGGAAGTCAGCGTTCATATCCTTCTGTTCAAGGTAGAGATCCCCGCTCATACGCAGGTGCACCACCAGGTACGCATCGTCCAGGGTGAATACCAGGAATTTCGCTCTGCGATCCACAGCCAGCACTTGTTGACCAGGGAGGAAAGCTGAAAAAGTTAGCGGATCTGGTTCAGAAAGCGTACCAGGCCAGAATAATCTGACCTGGGTGATGGTTTGATTAATAATAGATGGGCTTTTATCAAAGCCTTTGATCAGGCGTTGGCGGATTGTTTCAACTTCAGGCAATTCAGGCAAAGCGATCCTATTCGTTAAACATTGCTCCAACGCTGGTACCTTCGTTGGCGCGCTTGATTACCTCGCCCAACAGCGGACCAATACTAAGAATGGTGAGACGATTTCCAAAAAGCTTCAACTTTTCATCCGGAATCGGGATGGTATTGGTGGTCACAAATTGCTTGACCGGCAATGCTGCCAACCGCTCCGCCGCATTTGAGGAGAGAACAGGGTGGATGAAAGCTACATACACATCGTGTGCCCCATTGGCTTTTGCAACAGTGACCGCTTCGCAGATGGAACCCCCAGTGTCTATTTCATCATCGATGATCAGGACATCGTGATCTTTAACATCACCGATCAAATTGAGCGCTTCGCTGTGATCCTCATTGTCAGTGCGCCGTTTCTCGATAAAGGAAAGGGGAATATCCAGTGCCTGAGCATAGCGGCGTCCATGTTTGGCAAAACCCAGGTCAGCAGTCAGCAGAACAGGGCTATGCATGGTAGGGATTTGTTCTTTCAAGTAGGGCTTAAGAATGTGATAGGCAGAAAGTACGTCTCCGGGCACATCAAAAAAGCCCTGGATTTGACCCGCATGCAGGTCCATCGTAATGTACCGATCTGCGCCGGCAATGACCATCATGTTGGCAACCAGCTTGGCAGTGATTGGCACACGCGGCTGGTCTTTTCGATCGGAGCGACCATAGCACATGTAAGGAAAGACCAGGGTGATGCGACCAGCGGAGTCGAGCATCAAGGTCTGGGCTATGATGAGAAGTTCCATCAAATTGCGGTGAACGGGGGTGGATGTGGTCTGAATCACATAGCAATCCTGCCCCCGTACTGAGGAATGCAATTTTACAAACAGGTTTTCGTTTGTGAATTCATGGATGTCGATGCCACAAAGTTCCAACCCCATGTAGTCAGCAATTTCTTTTGCCAGATCTGGGGAACCGGTACCTGCAAACAGACGAATATCCCCATAGAGTGAACCGCATTCTCTTTTTGCTCCAGACATGAAAACCAAACCTCCTACGGGTTCGAGACCCAATCTGATTTGATGATGCTCATAAAATCGACATCCCAATAGCGACCGTGGTGAAAGCGCGCCTGGCGCATGGTGCCTTCATATACGAAGCCTACCTTTCGGTAAGCGTTTTTTCCTCGTTCATTACCTTCAAATACCCGTAAAAAAATTCGATGTAGGTTCAATTCTTCAAAACCATACTTGCACATTCGGCGCATGGCTTCCGTGCCAAAGCCCTGGTCCCAATATTGCTTCTCGCCGATCATGATCCCAATTTCAGCCGAAAGGTGGATAGGGTGAATGTCCATAAAGGAAAGGTTGCCAATTGGGATCCAATGGTCACTATCCGGTTGGCGAATCTCAATCACCAAGGGCAATTCAGATCTGGGACCTGAAGAGACTCTCTCAAACCAGGCTTCCTCGTGGACACGGTTGATCACCGTATACTGCTCCAGGAACTCACAGACCTCCGGATCGTTCACCCATTTCAGAAAGAGAGGGATGTCTTCCCGTTCTGAAGCCCGCAGGCGTAGTCGTTGAGCGTACAAAATTGGCATTTTTTCTCCTACGGTTCCAGACGGTTAGGACCTCTGAATAAGAAAACAGCCTCACGAATGGAGGGCAGGTCTAGCATGACCATCAGAAGGCGGCTCAAACCCATGCCAAGACCTCCATGAGGAGGACAACCATAACGGAAGTAGTTCAAATAAGTCTGAATAGGTTCAAGTGTCAAACCTTTTTCCAGGGCTTGCCTGGCGAGAACTTCATAACGGTGCTCGCGCTGAGCGCCAGTTGTGATCTCGAGACCTCTGCCCAACAGGTCAAAGCTCTTTGTAAGGCTGGGGTTATCCTCGTGAAGCATGTGATAGAAGGGGCGCACGGTCAAGGGCCAGTCGGTCACAAAAACAAAATCGTTACCGTATTGCTGCTTGACGTAATCACCTATAGCTCGTTCCGCACCCGGGTCGAGGTCGCCTTTTTTCTCTGGAGGGAGTTTGTAATCCATGCCTCTGAGTATCTGGTAGGCATCAGCCATCGTCATACGGGGGAAAGGCGTCTGCGGAACTTCCAGGTTGACACCGAAGTGTTCCTGGATGGCATTGTGGTGCTTTTCATCAACGACTTTATACGCATAGGCCAGCCAGTTCTCTGCGAATGCCATCACATCTTCGTGGCTATCAATCCAGGACATCTCGAAGTCGATGCCGGTGAATTCAGTCATGTGCCTTGAGGTGAAAGATGGGTCAGCCCGAAAAACAGGACCAATTTCGAAAATTCGCTCAAAGCCGGCTGCCTGCGCCATTTGCTTGTAAAACTGTGGCGATTGAGCCAGATAAGCAGTGCGATCAAAATAGTCAACTTTGAAGAGTTCTGCACCGCTTTCGCTGGGAGTACCCATGATTTTGGGGGAATGAACTTCAATGAAACCGTTCGCCAGCCAGTATTCCCGCATGGCTTGCTCGAGGGTAGTCTGGATTTCAAAAATGAGGCGATTTCGTTCGCGTCTCAGGTCCAAATATCGCCAGTCCAGGCGATAATCCTGATCTGGCAAAGTGTCGTTGAAGGGTTCGAAGGGCAGGGGTAGCTCAGCGTTGTTATCGACTTTGAGTGTTTCCAGTTGAATTTCAATTCCACCAAGTTTGACCACTTCGTTGGCTACTACTTTACCCGTAATGGTCAGAGCAGATTCAGTTCCAAGAGTCGAAATAAGCTCAGCCAGTTCAGGGTTACCTTTTTTCCAATGGGCAACCTGGGCGAGACCGGATCGATCCCGGAGAATGAGAAATTGCATGCTTTTCTGGTCACGCAGAGTTTGCAGCCAGCCTTTTAGAGTGACCTGCTGGTCAATCTTTTCCCTCAGGTCTTTGATCATTGTTCTTTCCATAATTTACTCCGATAAATGCGATTTAATACCGGTTTGATTATACGACAATAATTCCTGGATGACCGTTGTTGGTGAAACTTCCCGTGTTGTAACCTTTTCCATCAGGGCATCAAGCAGCCCATCCGGGAGTTTTTGAAAGAAGTCGCGCACCAAAGTTGCTTCGACCCGTTTCCGAACGATTTCACGCAAGGTCCAGGCTTCTTTTACCTGCCACCTTCCGGTGTTTTTGAGGAATTCGTGATGCCTGAGGATTTCTGTGACCAATTCATCGATGCCAGCAAACTCACGCGCTGTCGTCTTTAAAACTGGCGGCAACCAGAGATCTTTTGATTCCTCACTCTTCGAGGATACTTCGTTTGGTAGGGAGGTTGCCAAATTGTGTTTGCCGGCAGAGCTGGCAAGAGGTCTGTAGCCCATATCGATCATCGACTTGAGATAACGCACGCTTTGGTCTGCCCCAGGTCGGTCGGCTTTGTTGACAACCAGAATATCAGCGATTTCGAGGATGCCGGCTTTGATCGACTGGATGTCATCACCCAGACCCGGAACATCAACAACGATGGTTGTGTGAGCCAGGTTAACGATATCAACTTCTGACTGACCAGCTCCAACAGTTTCGATCAGGACATACTCATATCCGGCAGCGTCAAAAACCTGGCTAAGCGCTTCAGTCTGGCTCGAAAGCCCGCCCAGTGCTCCCCGGGAAGCCATGGAACGGATAAAAATGCCAGGATCGCTCTGCAAATCGAGCATGCGGACGCGGTCGCCCAAGATCGCGCCACCTGTGAAGGGACTGGTAGGGTCGACGGCAATGATAGCTACACTTGGTTCACCTTCCAGCAGGCGCAGTTGCTTTGCAAGAGCATTGACCAACGTGCTTTTGCCAGAGCCTGGAGGACCAGTGATGCCGATCTTGTGGGCTTTGCCCGTAAAGGGGAAGAGTTCATCGAGCGCTTCAATTCCAGCAGGAGTGCTGTTTTCAACCTGGCTTAAAACACGAGAAAGGGCGATTCGGCTGCCCTCTCTCACGGATTTACTTAAAGACATTTATCCGCCTATTTGATTTCGACTGCTTCGCGAATGTCCTTGCAGACCTGGCGGGTGTCTGTACCTGGACCGTAAACTTTATGAATACCAGCGTCGAGCATACCTTGGATGTCAATTTCAGGGATGATTCCACCAAGGAAGACGAGTACATTCTCCTGCCCGTTTTCTTTGAGTTTTTTTATGATCTGAGGAATCAGGGCATTGTGAGCTCCGGAAAGGACGGATAGCCCGATCACATCAACATCTTCTTGCAGAGCAGCTTCGCTGATCATATCAGGGGTTTGGCGCAGACCAGTATAGATGACTTCCATTCCGTCATCGCGTAGCGCACGAGCAATAACCTTTGCGCCGCGGTCATGTCCGTCCAAGCCAGGTTTGGCAATCAGTACACGTATTTTTTTTTCGGTCATTATCTCTCCTGTCTTGCCTGGATTATAACTTGAGAGCTGGATTCTGAGCAGGGGAACAAGCAAAGTTTATGGATTTGTCTTCGATTGTCAACATGCGTACGGGAGGGGTTTTGCTCCTCCAATTTGGCTGCAACGGGAAGTTGCGGAGGGAGACTAGCCCCCTCCGTAAGATGAACATTAATACTTTTCCCGGATAGTATGGCAAACATAGCATATTTGCATCGAGCTATCAACTATCCCCTGACGAACGTCTCCGTGCCAAAAATCGCCACGATCTCACCGTAATAGACGCGATGGTAATCTTTTTTGGGATAATTCTTTTCAATGGTCGGGTCAATAAACCGTGTTGGGTCGAAGTCGGTGCTATAGATGGTGCGACATTCTATGGTCAGCTCAGCTTGTTCAAAACTGGGCGACTTCACTTTTTGTGAAGATATTGCCGTCAGGTTGGTCTCTGACAGTTTGTTGCCGTCGCGTCCTGAGCGGGTACCGAGGTAGGATAACGCTCGTTTGTATTCGCCTGGAAACGCGCTGACCGTGAAATCCTCATAATCTTCCATGAAACCGTAGGTGAAACGGGTTGGTCTGACTACAACCTCGACGAAAGGTTTATTCCACATCGTACCGATGCTGCCCCAGCCAATGGTCATCTCGTTAAAGTCACCTGTAGAGAAATCACCTGCTGCTAACAACAGGGTCTGTCGATCGAAAAGGTGATGGGGGTTGATATTGAGGTCATAAGGATTAATCTCTAACTTTTGCATTTTATAACTCCTTCATCTGAATCTTCGCCTCAATTGTAACCAATCATTGATGTCAGCTCTATCCAACTATTTACCGGTTATAATTTTTGACGATGATAGCCAAAGACGAAGACAGCATCCTGGCAGCTAAACGCGCAGAAGACAGGGTAGATCTGGCATTACGCCCGACTACTTTAAATGATCTGATAGGTCAGCAGGGGGTTAAGGACAACCTGCTCATCCAAATCCAGGCATCCAAGCAGCGTGGAGAAGCGCTCGAGCATGTGCTCTTTCATGGTCCTCCCGGGCTTGGCAAGACTACCCTGGCACACATTCTGGCTTCAGAAATGGGTGTAAACATCAAAGTAACCTCTGGTCCAGCCATTGAACGCGCCGGCGACCTGGCTGCCATACTGACCAACCTTCGCGCCGGCGACATCCTTTTTATCGATGAAGTTCATCGGCTTGGCAAACTGGTGGAAGAGATCCTTTATCCTGCAATGGAAGATTACGCGCTTGATATCATCATCGGCAAGGGTCCGGCAGCAAAATCTGTAAGGTTGAAACTGCCGCGTTTCACCGTGGTTGGGGCAACAACCCGCCTGGCACTACTTTCGGCACCCTTGCGAGCGCGTTTTGGTGCGGTTTATCGGATGGATTACTACGATCAGGAATCGCTGGCTTCGATAATTCGCCGTGGAGCAGGGCTTCTAAAAGTGCCATATGATGAAGAGGGCATCCAGGAAATTGCCAGGCGAGCTCGCGGAACGCCTCGAATTGCTCTGCGACTCTTACGGCGAGTACGCGATTTTGCTGATGTACGCGCTTCGGGCAAAATTACCAAATCCGTTGCCGAAGAAGGACTGGGCATGCTCAGCATTGACCCCCTTGGGCTGGATGAGATGGACAGGCGTGTTTTGCTGGCGATCATTGATAAATACGATGGTGGTCCGGTGGGTTTGAACACGATCGCGGCGTCAGTCAGCGAAGAATCAGATACGATCATGGATGTCGTGGAACCTTACCTGCTGCAATGTGGCTTTATTGACAGGACCGCACAGGGGCGAGTTGCCACCCAACTGGCGTATCAACACTTCAACCGCGATTATCACCCAACAACCGATTCCCAGGCAAGCCTTTTTGACGAATGAAGACCGAAGAATTTAATTACGATCTGCCTGAGCATTTCATAGCCCAGACTCCAGTTGAACCACGAGACCATTCACGCCTGCTCGTACTTGATAAGCAGAGCGGCACGCTGGAACACCGCCATTTTTTTGACATTGTTGACTATTTGCAACCTGGTGATTTGCTGGTGGTTAATGAAACGCGCGTCATCCCAGCCAGGCTTTTTGGTCTAAAACTGCCTGGTGGCGGGAAAGTGGAGATCCTGCTTCTAAACAAACTGGACGAAATGCGCTGGGAGTGCCTGGTTGGCGGCAGCGGGATGAATGCAGACCGCGCTTTCGAGATTACAAACGGACCCAAAGGCGTGGTTGAGGTAGTTATGGAGAGCTCAAAACGCATCGTACGTTTTGCAGAGCCCATCGAACAATATTTTGATCAGGCTGGACATACGCCTTTACCTCCTTATATCCACAATTACGTTGGCGACCCTGAACGATACCAGACAATCTATAACCACACACCTGGTTCGGCTGCGGCACCCACCGCTGGTCTGCACTTTACCCCGGAATTGTTGGAAAAAATCTTGGCAAATGGGGTGGGTTTGGCGAAAATTGAACTGCGCGTCGGGCTGGACACCTTTGCACCGGTGACCGAAGAAAATGCAGAAGACCATGTGATCCATCGCGAGTGGTGCTATCTGAGCGAAGAAGTCGCTGAAAAGATCAAGCAGACCAAAACTTCAGGTCGACGAGTGATCGCGGTGGGAACAACCAGTGTGCGCACGCTTGAGAGTGCTTGCCAAGCGGGAACAATCTCCGCCTATTCGGGCGAGACGGATTTGTTCATCACTCCCGGATACACCTTCCGGTGTGTGGATGCCATGATCACCAATTTTCACCTGCCAAAATCAACACTTTTGATGCTGGTGAGTGCTTTTGCTGGGAAAGAAAATATTTTGCATGGATATGATGTGGCGAAGCAGGAAGGTTACCGCTTTTTCTCATTTGGCGATGCAATGTTGTTGAAGTAACAGGACGGTCAAGGGACCTCTGCCAACCAACAACAGGGAATTTCGCCAACAAAATCCAAAGACCTTCATCCGCCAAAAAACTGATCTATGAAAAGATAGTAAGATAAGAATGTTTCCTCTCCGTCTCAAATGACCTGGATGGAGCGTAAGGAGTAAAGATGAAAAATTCAAAAAGATTGATTCTATTACTGGCGATCTTGGGGGTTCTGATCGTTTCTGGCTGTGGAAAAAAGGCTACCGAGACCCCTGTAACGGTAAATCCAGGAGCCAATCTAACTACCACCTCATGGATATCGGCACCGATCCAATTTACCCAATCGGACTTAACGTTTGAATTGCTGCACGTCGCAAAAAGTGGGGATGACCTGGTGTTCAGAGTGAAGTTTCCCCTGGTGGACTGGAGGAACTGGTATATCAGCAAGGTTAAACTTACCCTGGCGGGCAATGAGGTGTATACCAACGCGCAAACCGAATTCTTCGAGAGGCTCTACCAAAAAAGCAGCGGTATATACTGCCTTTATCAACCCTCCTACAACGAGATCGAAAAATGTATCTCTGCCGATGACATGGAAACTTACCAGATTGTGAACCTTATTTTCAGTGGTCTGCCTGCTGATTTTGAGAGTAAGCAAGTCGTTCTGGAGATTCTGGAGCTCTCAACTGGGGCAACCCAATGCGAGGACCTTCGCATTCCGCACATTGAGGAAGTATTGGCAAATGATTTTCCAGGCTTAACCCTGGAATGCGAGGCTGGTGAGGATGCCGAAAACTATGCCATCTCGGAAGCGTCTGGCTTTGCGGATGATGTTGAGGCACAAACAGCCGTGGAGGCATTGATTGAAGAGGCAAACAGCGGTGTCATCACCGGACCATGGACGTTTGAAGTTTCGAAATAAACAACTAACCTTTCGTCGTTGTGAGCGAAGCGAAGTAATCTCCCTGAATTGGTAAGGAAAGACAAGATCGCTTCACAACCGAAGTTAGCACTGAAGAGAAGACAAACCAGCAATCCTGCAGGCTGAACGCAAGCAGGCTTAAGAGCGGGTAGTTCAGATCGAATTAACCAATTTCTAATACCCATCACATACACTATTGTCTGGAACATTAGTTGCACCATTTAACCTTGATGCATACAACAGAAAATAGAGGAAAACAACATTATGATGCGTTTTGATAAATTTTCAGAGAGAGCGCAGGATGCTGCGGCGCGGGCAGCTGAGATCATACAACGTTATGGACACAATCAAATTGATTCTGAACATATCCTTTTGGCTTTGATCGAGCAGCCGCAAGGCTTTGTTACTCAAATTATCGAAGCCTTAAATGTGGTTCCAGGAGATCTGGTGGATCGCTTGGACAGCATTTTGCGAAACACTCCCAAAGCCAACATTTTTGGCGGACCTGCCGGGCAGGTCTTTTTGACCCCGCGTGTCAAGATGGTGGTCGATATGGCAAAAACCGAGGCGAATCGTTTAGGCGATGAATACATTTCCACAGAGCACCTCTTCCTGGCTATTTTTGCAGAGAAAGGAACTCAACTTTCCAGAGCTCTCGAGGAATTTGGAATCAATCGCACCAACGTTTTGGGCGTGATCCAGGAGCTTCGAGGAGGTCCCCGAGCCACACCCCGCGGAAAATTTGAAGGTCGTTACAAGACCCTTGAAAAATACTCTCATAACCTGACCCAGGCTGCGCGTGAAGGCAAGCTCGATCCGGTTTATGGGCGAGAACCTGAAATCATGCGTCTGATCCAAATCCTTTCACGCCGTACCAAGAACAACCCTGTGCTGATTGGTGGGGCAGGGGTCGGCAAGACAGCCATTGTAGAAGGATTAGCACAAAAAATTGCAAATGACGAAGTACCCGAGATATTGGCAGACAAATTAGTCTACTCTCTCGATTTAGGCGCAATGGTCGCTGGAACGCGTTTCAGAGGTGAATTTGAAGAGCGCCTGAAGACCTCTATCGAGGAGATCCAGGAGAGCGACGGAGAAGTGATTCTGTTCATTGACGAACTTCACAATGTAGTCGGTGCCGGGGCAGCCCAGGGCACGATGGATGCTTCCAACATGCTCAAACCAGCGCTTGCAAGAGGCGATCTGCAATGTATTGGTGCGACGACTATTGATGAATATCACAAATACATTGAAAAAGATGCTGCCCTGGAGCGTCGTTTTGCTCCCATCTATGTAGAAGAACCGAGCATTGAAGATACCGTAAGCATGCTGAAAAGCCTGCGAGATCGCTATGAAGCGCATCATAAAGTCAAACTTTCTGACGAAGCGCTTGAGGCAGCAGCAAACTTGTCTGCAAGATATATGACTGGGCGCAAATTGCCCGATAAAGCCATTGACCTGATGGACGAAGCTGCCGCGAAACTGCGCGTAGCATTATATTCCTTACCTGAAGATCTGAAACAAGACCGTAAAGAGATCGACCGACTCCTGGCTGAGGAAGAAAAAGCAAGCTTGGACCGTGAATATGAGTTGGCTGTGAAGATAAAATCAGAGCGGTTGAAGCTGGAAGAGAGTTTTAACCAGAGACAATTGGCATGGGAAGCTGAAAACAAACTGGACGATGTGGTTGACGCCGATGACATTGCGGAGGTAATCAACCAATGGACCGGCATTCCTGTGACGCAGCTGTTGGAATCTGAAACTCAAAAGCTGTTGCAGATGGAAGACCGCTTGCATGAACGCATTATAGGGCAGGATGAAGCAATCCATGCGATTTCTGATGCCATTCGTCGGGCTCGCTCCGGGTTGAAGGACCCCAACCGGCCCGTTGGCTCCTTTATCTTCATCGGACCTTCCGGCATTGGTAAGACTGAACTGGCAAAAGCACTGGCTGAATTTCTGTTTGATGACGAGGACGCACTCGTGCGCCTTGATATGAGCGAATATCGCGAGCAGCATACGGCATCGCGTTTGTTTGGTGCTCCTCCAGGATACGTCGGCTATGAAGAGGGCGGTCAACTGACCGAAGCCGTTCGCCGACGTCCTTATCGGGTGGTTTTGTTTGACGAAATCGAGAAGGCTCATCCAGAAGTATGGAATGCATTGCTCCAAATTTTGGACGACGGTCGTCTGACTGATGGGCAGGGCAGGGTGGTTGATTTCAAGAACACTGTTTTGATCATGACCAGCAACCTCGGCACTGAATTTGTTCGTAAAGGCGGCGCGCTTGGATTCCTGGCAGAGGGTGACGACTCGGAAGAGGTCAAAGATTCACAGGAAAAGATCGAAAAAGCACTTAAGGATGCCTTCAGACCTGAATTCCTCAACCGTATCGATGACATTATCACATTTGCTCCTCTTTCAAAGGACGATGTGGTCAAGATTGTTGACCTGCAGGTAAAAGAAATTGTAGATCGTCTTCGCGGATATGGCGTCAGCCTGGTGATTGACGACTCTGCCAGGTATTGGCTGGCGGATCAGGGTTACGACCCGCTCTTTGGAGCCCGACCACTCAAACGCGCTTTGCAGAAATATGTGGAAAGCAAACTTGCCATCCGCCTGCTGGAAGGTGATTTCAAGTCTGGTGATGTCGTTCACGTGAGCAAGGTGGCAGGAGAATCAGAATTATCCTTTACTGCAGAAGAGAAAGCTGGATCTGAAGTTTCGGCTGAAGACCAGGTGCAAGGATGAAATAATAATGCCTGCTTCGAGCGATAGTTTCACCCAGTTCCTTCGGGAAAGCGCATTGTTCAGTGCACTTCCTGATGAAGATTTGCCAGTCATCGCCGATGCGCTGGTGATGGTGGAACTGCCCGCGGGTGAAATTCTTTTCGAAGAAGGCGAAGAAGTAGACGGATTGTTCCTGGTTGAGACTGGAAAGTTGACCGGTTTCGACCAGGAACAGCAATTCTCAAGACCGTACCAACGAGGGGATATTCTTGGGTTGGCGACCAGCTATTCAGCCAATCAGCACCATGAAACGATCCAGGCGCAAACAACCAGCCGTGTATGGTTTTTATCGGGAACAAATATTCATCAGATAGGCGCAGATCGACCCGAATTTGCTGAAAGTCTCACAGTTTTGGCGAACAGCCAGGTGATGATCCGCCGGCTGCCGATGCCCTGGTTGGAAACGGATGAAAAAGTAAGCCTCATCGCCCGTAAACATCCTGTATTTCTATTCTTTGCTCTACTGCCTCCCTTGTTGGTATTTGTTGCCATTTTGATTGGATTGAACTTTTTGCAGGCCCAGTTTGCCATGCTTGCTCTTGTTGGAATGGTAATTGCCTTTCTCATTTGCGCCATCTGGCTGCTTTGGAATATCAACAACTGGGCGAATGATTACTACCTTATCACCTCCAAACGTATGGTTTGGGTGGAACGCGTCTCCGGTTTTTATGAAAGCCGCCAGGAAGCACCGCTCGCTACTCTTATTTCTGTGGGAGTCAAAACCACACAGCTGGGAGCCTTGATTGGGTTTTCTGATGTGATGGTGCGCACCTTTATAGGAGATATTCGTTTTGAGCGGGTCGCTCATGCCAAAACAATTAGCAAGTTGATTGAAAGTTTCTGGTCAAAAAGCAAGCATGTTGACCTTGAATTGGATGCCATAGCGATTCGAAAAGCCCTGCGGGACAAATTTGGCAAATCTGCTGATGAGGTTACCTCAGAAGAACTTGAAGAAGAGTATGGTATCGACAACCAAATGCCCCAGCCTGAAATCGGGTTTGTTGAATGGTTGTTCAGCGACTTTTTAAAAGTGCGTTACGAAATGGGTGGCTCGATCACCTATCGGAAGCATTGGATCATCTTGATCAAAAAAATATTTCTTTCACTTCTGGGGATGGTTCTTTCAGTTGCTTTTATTATCGCCCTGGTAACACGAAACATTACTGGTATCAATTACGGGATGGCGTTAACCCTGGCTTCTTTCCTGATGCTTGCCTGTTTTTTGATCATGATCTATCAATATGTGGACTGGCGTAACGACATTTTTCAGCTTACTCCCAACCAGGTTATCGATCTGGATCGCAAACCTTTTGGTCGGGAATCGCGCCGGGCAGCACCATTAGAAAACATCCTCAGCATCGAGTACGAAAGACGTGGCCTAATCCCAATGTTATTCAATTTCGGCACGGTGTACATCACGGTGGGCAACACCCAACTGACATTCAACAATGTTCACCAACCCTCCAAAGTCCAGCAGGATATCTTCAGCCGCATCGGTAAGCATACCCAGGAAAAGGAAAACCGTCAGGTTCTGCAGGAACGCGACCGTATAGCCCAATGGTTCAAAGTTTTTCAGGAAGAATCAAAAGAACTGCTCGCCAGCAAAGATGCTACCTCCCCTTTGAATCCGCCCCCTGGATAAGGTAAAATAGCCTTAGATTTCACTTGGAGTAAATATGGCATTGAAGGAAATTGTTACATTCCCGGATTCATTTTTGCGTCTAAAAGCAAAACCGGTAAAGAAATTTGATAAAGAATTACAGACACTGATCGACGACATGTACGAGACAATGATCAACGAACCAGGTGTAGGTCTGGCAGCACCGCAAATTGGTGAATCACTCCGCCTGGTCGTGATTGAGTATGCGGAAGACCCTGAAGACGAAGAAGCACCGGAACCGAAGCCCAAACGCTATGTTTTGGTCAACCCTGAAATCGTTGAAAGGTCAGAAGAAATGGTTGAAGGAATAGAAGGATGTCTTTCCGTTCCTGGATTGATTGGAAAAGTAGAACGGCATGAAAAGATCACTGTCAAAGCCCTGACCCGCCATGGTAAACCGCAAAAGGTAAAGGCTGAAGGCTGGATGGCGCGCATTATTCAACACGAGATGGACCATCTGGATGGTGTTCTCTATATTGACCGTGCCAGCGAAATTTATGAGCCGGTCTCAGAAGAAGAAGCCGACGAGTTTACTGAGTAATGTACCTGACCCGCCTTTCGCTGACCAATTTTCGCGTTTTCTCCCGTCTGGAACTTGATTTTCCCAGGCGGGTGATTTTATTTCACGGCGCGAACGCCCAGGGAAAGACGAGCATTTTGGAGGCAGTCTCTTTTTTAGCGCTTTTCACTTCATTCAGCGCCAGCACAGATCGTCAACTGTTGAATTTCAACCTCCCTGAAAGCGAACCGATCAAGGTTTGTCGCATTATTGGCGAGTTTCAAAGAAATGGACGCAAAAACGTATTAGAGGTGCGCCTGATCCAGGAGCCTAACGGTGGGAATGGCAGCACGCGCTTTCGAAAAGAAGCACTGCTCAACGGAGTCAACCGACGTTTCAGCGAACTGTATGGACAATTCAATGCAGTTTCTTTCCTTCCACAAATGGCAAAAATTTTCGAGGGCGGTCCTTCTGATCGACGCCGATACCTGGACGAGATCCTTTGCCAGATCGAACCAGGCTATTCTAAACATCTCTCAAGATACAATCAGGCGATGACTCGCCGGAACGCTTTGCTTAAAAGATTGGGTGAAGTTGGCGGTCAATCTGATGAACTGGAATTTTGGGATGGAATGCTGGCGGAACATGGAGCCTACCTGGTAAAGGGACGCATCGTGATGCTTGGTCAGTTGGAAGGCTTTGCCCGTCAGAGCCATCAGCAGATGACCCAGGGACGTGAGGTATTCAGACTTGAGTATCAACCCTCATTTGACCCAATCCACGCTCTTTCAGGGCAAATTGCACTACCTGGTGTATCTCATTATGATGAAGCCAGCCAGATTGAAGTAAAGGATATCGAATCGGGCTTTGCAAGTGAATTGCATAAGCGACGGAAAAATGACATCCAGCGGGGTTCTACGAGTATTGGACCACACCGCGATGAGCTTCGTTTTTTAGCGAACCAGGTTGATTTGGGGGATTATGGCTCCCGAGGGCAGATGCGCACCGCGTTGCTCTCTCTCAAGTTTGCTGAAGTTGAATTGATGAAGCAGCGCAGCGGTGAATGGCCGGTGCTGTTGTTGGACGAGGTTATGGCAGAGCTGGACCCTATCCGACGGGGGGCTTTGCTGGGATTGCTGGATAAGGTGGAGCAAGCCTTTGTGACCGCTACCGACCTTGAAATGTTTGAACCGGATTTTTTGGCTCAGCACGAAGTATGGAAGGTACAACGAGGGGTGGTTTCGAAAGAAGCGCTGGTATGAAAGCCAGAACCCAGCTTAGGGAATGGATTTCACGAGTTTTAATCGGTCTCGTGCTGGGAATGAACCTGGCTTGTGCCATTGATTTTATTTCCCGCCCAAAATTGTATCTGTCAGCTTATGAATTGAGCGGCGAAGTCGGCAGGGTCATCATTATTGGCTATGGGATCCTCTTTCTGATGTGGCAGGTTCCCTATTTTTTTGCCCTCTACCATCCAGGACTCCATAAGGTTTCATTAATTCAGGCTATTTTGATGCAGACAGTTGGATTGATTGGTGAAAGCCTGCTGTTACGCACCATCCCATCAGAACATTACATATTGCGCAGTTCCATTACGCGCTTTATCTGGTTTGATGCGGGTGGCTTGGTATTATTATTGCTTGCATACTTCGTAGGGTCGGGGTCTGCCTTGACCGCAAACCATGAACACGATGTTTTTGAACAGGCAGACCTGTTTGTTGCAAACAAACCAAAGGGCGATAAGGAGAAAAAATGAATTTTTCGGATCTGGTACTCAAGAACAGAAGCTACCGTCGTTTTGACCAAAGCGTGCGAATCCCCAGAGAATTGTTGGTTTCATTAATTGGCTTGGCACGCATCTCCCCAAGCCCTGCAAACCTCCAGGCGCTAAAGTTTTGGCTGGTCAGCGAGGCAGAAGAGTGTGAACGGGTTTTCGAAACCGTGAAATTTGGAGGGTATCTGAAGGATTGGGGGGGTCCGAAAGAAGGCGAGAAACCAAGCGGATACATCGTCATCCTTGGAGATAATGAGATCAAACCCATCTTCGAGATCGATGCTGGCATCGTTGCCCAGACGATGTTGTTAGGGGCTGCCGAACAAGGCTTTGGTGGTTGCATGGTCAAGGCTTTCAAACGCGAAAGCTTGCGCGAACTGCTGGGATTGCCCGAAAATCTGGAAATCGTGCTAGTGATTGCTTTGGGCAAACCTGCTGAGATCATTTTGATTGAAGATTTTGATGAAAGTAAAGGTATTGAGTATTACCGCGATGATAGTGGCGTCCACCACGTACCAAAACGAACCTTGGATGACTTAATTGTGCATTGATGCAAGGGGACAAGCGTTGTGGGTGAGGTTTGTTCGATCAATCACCGCGGTATGCGGGTGATAGTAGGGGTCAACGTTTCTGTCAGAGTGTGAGTTGGCGTGAAAGTGCTGGTACTGGTCGCCGTAGGCGTAGGAGTCGCTGTAAAAGTTGGAGTATGGGTTGCAGTCGCGGTGGCTGTAGGTGTTGGCGTTGCAGTTGCTGTGGCTGTTGCAGTTGCGGTAGGGGTCGACGTCTGAGTTGAGGTTGGTGTGGGGGTCGGAATTCCGATCACAACTTTCAGCTCCAATCCGATAAGGCTGCCTTTCTGGGTCTGGATTTGCCAGACGCCTTCGTAAGCGCCATGGTAACTGGGAGCGGTCATCTCCAGCGAGAGGTCAAATACCTCGTCATGTTGAATAGTTCGAACAGGCGAAGGTGAGTTACCACCCATGCGACTTCCCCGCACATACACCAGCTTATAGCCCTCCCATGTGCAGGTTCCGTTGTTCTGAATGCGCCAGGTCTTAGTAAAAGGCTGTCCGGGTTTCAAGATCGTGCCGGCAGGAATTGTCACATCGCTGATCAGGATGGCAGAGATGGTGCAGGGTTCAGACGTTGTTGTAATCGTAGTGGTTTGGGTTGGCTGGGGAGTGGGGCTGGGGGTAGCTGTCAGTTCCTGGTTCGAGAGTGCTTGCACTAAAACCGCCACCTGGTCGGTGACGAAGTTGTGACCATCCTCGTCATAAAGGGTGACCATGATCATTACTGCGCCTTCCTGGGTGGGGATCCATGGCTGTTCGACCAAAATGGTATCGTTCGAGAAGTCTTCTGCTAAATCCAGGCGAATTGGGACGGCATTTGCCAATAACTCAAGGCGCGACCATTTGGTTCCGGCTGGGATTACGGATTGGACCAATACTTCAGTATTGAGAGCAAGAATCTGACCAGAGGTAGGAGAGAGGATTTTTACTGCCAGATTGGTCGGTGCACTGCCGTTTCGGTTGCATGCAAAAACAGCAAGCAAGATGACAGCAAAAATTGCAATGATCGGCAGCATGATCCTTTTTTTCATGAAAATCCTTCTATATTGTTAACCCCAAAATCACATTAAAAGTTCCATTCTCAGGTCAACCGGTAAGCCGTATTCTGTCGTGGATGCGCATCTATCTCGACAATCTGTCACCAGACTGCTCTTGCGGTCTACCCGGAGATCAAATGAGCCGAGCAGGCTCTTTCTCCTGTTTGACCTTGCACCGGATGGGGGTTACCTGGCCGCCTCTGTTGCCAGCGACGCCGGTGGTCTCTTACACCACCTTTTCACCCTTGCTCTTGCGAGCGGTATGTCTCTGTGGCCCGATCCGAAAGCTTACGCCTTCCCAGGGGTTACCTGGCATCCTGCTCTATGGTGTACGGACTTTCCTCACTTGTTCAGCGCGCGCACCTGGTTGACCTGAGCAAATTGATGATACCATTAAGGTGTTGGAGATTGGTTAATGATTTTTCCGAGGAGGACTGGCTGCGGTGGTTTGAACTTGTGGACGAGGTTTCTGTGGGTAAATTTGAACCAATCCACCGAAAACTAATAAAATTGACTGATCAGTTTCTGGACAATTGCTGTTTTTCGTGTAAAATAATCTTTTGTAATTATGAAGTTGTAAGTTTGGAGGAAGAAATTGGCTAATATTAAGTCTCAAATCAAGCGAAACAAACAAAACGCGGCAGCACGCCTTCGTAATCGTGTCTATCGTGGTTCTGCCCGCACCTATGTCCGTAAAGCGCAAGCTGCAATACGCACTGAGAACACGGAACTGGCTGAAGCCGAAGTCATCAAGGCGATTTGCGCACTGGACAAGGCTGCTGCTAAGGGCGTCATCCACAAGAACAACGCCGCGCGCCGAAAATCCCGCTTGATGGCCCATTTGAATTCGATCAAGAATTAGTTATCAATCGTCTTTAGAATGTAGGCGAGGTTGATTTACACCTCGCCTTTTTGTCGTTAATTTGCCTGGTGGTTCTAAGAATGACGGATGCTCATGAATGCCAACGTTTGGGCGGGTTTCGAACCCAATCGCACGACATAGAAGATCCTTAGCAACAAAGGTTCAGGATGACAAGTTTACCGATGACAAGAAGCGCACAATCTGCCGAGCTTACTTATTGAGATGATATAATCCAGTCGGAAAACCTGAGGAAAACAATGTTCGAAGATGTAAAAAAACAAATCGCTCAAAAACTTGACGACTTTTGCCTGCAAAATGGTTTACCAACTGGCAAGGTCGAATTTCGCAGTATCCCATTTTCTGGCGAATGGGGCATGGCAGCTCCACTTTTTTCATTGGCAGCTGCAGACCCAAACAAGACCGGTCCGGTACCGCAGCATGCCCAGTTTTTGGCTGAAAAAATCAAGGATATTGTTGGTCTTCCTGCAGGTTTTACCCGCTCTGAGGCAATCAAAGGGTATTTGAATCTCTATTTCGATACTGCCTTGTATGCTGCAAGTGTTGTTGACCAAATCAACAGGCAAGGCCAGCAGTTTGGCGATGCCCAACCGACGGACCAGGTGGTTATGGTCGAATATTCCAACCCAAACACTCACAAACCCCTGCACGTCGGGCATTTGCGTAATGTCATTTTGGGTGGTTCGGTTTGCAACATCCTGGAAGCGAACGGTAAAAAGGTGATCCGCGCCAATTACATCGGTGATATCGGGCTGCACGTGATTAAATGGATGTGCAACTATGAAATGTACCACGCCGGTGAAGAACCGGGCGCAGACAAAATGCGTTGGATGGCAGACCTCTATTCTGAAGCTGACCGCCGTTTTCATGAACAAGAAGGCTTTGAAGAAATTGTCCGGGCTTACTTTGCCCGTTGGGATGAAGGCAATGAGCATATCCACGACCTGTGGCTGCAAACCAGGCAGTGGTCCATGGATGGCTTTGCCCAGGTTTATGAACTGCTCGGTGAGCATTTTGACCGCATTTATTTTGAAAGCGACGTCGAAAATTCCGGTAAGGTGCTCGTCGATCAACTGATTGAAAGCGGGCTTGCCACCGATGGCAGACCGGAAAATCCGGTCATTATCGATATCGACACGATTTTGGGCACAAAAGAAGAATACCGTGTAGCTGTCATTTTACGTTCTGATGGCACCTCACTCTATGCCACCAAGGAACTGCCATTGGCAATCATGAAATTTGAAGAATACGCCCTGGATGAGTCGATATACGTAATCGACGTGCGCCAGAGTCTGCACATGAAACAAATGCAGAAGATTCTTGAGCTGATGGGCTATGAATGGGCAAGCCGAATGCGGCACCTGGCGTATGAGATCGTCAATCTGCCAGGTAATGTGATCATGTCTTCACGGGATGGCACGGTGGTGCTTTTGGATGACCTGGTCCGCGAAGCTACCCAACGCGCGTTGACTGTGGTGAGAGAGAAAAACCCTGAGCTCGAAGACTCAGTAATGCAGGATGTTGCCCAAAAAGTGGCTCTCGGAGCGATCAAATATCCTATGATCTCGCGTGAGAACACGAAGATCGTAACCTTTGACTGGGACAGCGCTCTGGATTTCAATGGTCAATCGGCACCGTATATTCAGTATGCCAACGTACGCGCGAACAGCATCTTGCGAAAAGCCGGTGATCTTGAAGGAATTATTCCAAAATTCAACCATACGTTGGAACCCAGCGAAGTCAACCTGATCGAGCTGCTCTCCAAACTCCCCGATGAGATCACAAAAGCTGCTAAAGAATTCAAGCCATCTTCGCTAGCGGCTTATGCTTACGAATTGGCAAAGGCATTTAACGACTTTTATAACCAATGCCAGGTACTAAAAGTGGAAGGTGACCTGCGCGATTCACGCCTTGCGCTTGTGCAGGCTGCCAGGGTCTGCCTGGAAAAGACACTCAACTTGTTAGGCATCCAAGCCCCTCAAGTGATGTAGAATAGTAGAAACTAATAGGAAAAAAGGAGCATTTTATGAGTCGTATTCGTACAATCATCATGGGAGCGGCTGGTCGTGACTTCCACAATTTCAACACTTATTATCGTGATAACGATAAGTATGAGGTTGTAGCCTTCACTGCCACGCAGATCCCAAATATCGAAGGTCGCAAGTATCCAAAAGAATTGGCAGGAACGCTGTATCCCAACGGCATCGACATCTATCCTGAGTCTGAACTGCCCGAACTGATCAAAAAGTTCGATGTTGCTGAGGTTGTCTTTGCTTATAGCGATGTGCCCTATGACTATGTCATGCACAAATCTGCCCTGGTCAATTCCTTGGGAGCGGATTTTCGTTTGATGGGTACAAAGGCGACCCAGGTGAAATCGACCAAACCAGTGATCGGCATCTGTGCTGTGCGCACCGGATCTGGCAAGAGCCAGACCACCCGTCGGGTTTCCAATATCCTCAAGGGGATGGGATTAAAAGTGGCAGCAATCCGCCATCCCATGCCGTATGGCGACCTTGTTAAGCAAAAAGTACAGCGTTTTGCTACCTATGCCGACCTTGATCTGCATGAATGCACCATTGAGGAACGTGAAGAATATGAACCCCACATCGATAACGGCGTGATCGTCTTCGCCGGTGTAGATTATGAAGCAATTTTGCGCGAAGCAGAGAAGGAAGTTGATGTTGTTCTCTGGGATGGCGGAAACAACGACTTCTCGTTCTACAAGACTGATCTGTTAATTACTGTTGCGGATCCGCTGCGTGCTGGACATGAGATCGCTTACTATCCTGGTGAAGTCAATATTCGCATGGCGGACGTGGTCGTGATCAATAAAGTCGATACTGCCAATGCCGATGACATTGTCAAGGTGCGTGAGAACATCTTCGCCATTAACCCGAAGGCTGTCGTTATTGAAGGCGCTTCCCCGATCTCTGTTGATGATCCGGAAGCTATTCGCGGCAAACGCGTTCTGGTTGTTGAAGATGGTCCAACTCTGACCCATGGCGGCATGAAGATTGGTGCTGGTTGGGTGGCTGCCCGACGCTTTGGCGCGGCTGAAATCGTTGATCCCCGTCCATTTGCAGTTGGTGAAATTACTGCTACTTACAAAAAATATCCTGACACTGGATGCATTTTGCCTGCGATGGGGTATGGTGACCAACAAGTACGCGACCTGGAAACTACCATCAATTCTTCTGATGTCGACCTGGTCATCATCGGTACTCCGATTGACCTGACCCGAGTGATGAAGATCGAGAAACCTTCCCAGCGTGTCCGCTATGATCTCGAAGAGATCGGCAAGCCTGACCTGGAAGATATTCTCAAGAAAATGTTGAATAAGTAATTTCAAGGGAGATTCGTAAAGAGGTCGGGCAATCCCGACCTCTTTTTCGTGTTAAACTTCTTTCACCTAAAGAAAGAGAAAGAATATGTTTATTGATTCAGTGGTTATCAATATTGCTTCCGGTAAAGGTGGCGATGGCATGGTGCATATGCACCGGGAAAAGTACCGACCAAAGGGCGGTCCAGACGGGGGCGACGGCGGGCGAGGTGGGGATGTGATCCTAAAGGTCAACCCGACCTTGAACACACTTAATCGCTTCCATTTCAACCAGATATTTGCTGCACAAGCTGGCAAGAATGGCGGACCATCCAATCGATCCGGTCGCTCGGCAAGCAATCTGGTGATTGAAGTGCCACCTGGTACCATTGTTTATAATGACGCGACTGCTGAGTTGATTGGTGATTTGGTGGAGGCTAATCAGACCCTGGTTGTCGCCAAAGGTGGGCGCGGTGGCAGAGGTAATCAGCATTTTGCCAGCAGTCGAAATCAAATGCCCCTGACTGCTGAGAGAGGCGAGCCGGGCGAAGAATTCACACTCAAGCTCGAATTGAAGCTTATTGCGGATGTGGGGCTGGTTGGGCTGCCAAATGCCGGAAAATCATCAATTTTGGCCGCCACAACCAATGCCACACCCAAGATTGCAGACTATCCCTTCACCACCCTTGAACCAAACCTTGGCGTGGTGCAGCTGAACCTGGACACCACCATGGTGATGGCAGACATCCCCGGGTTGATCGAAGGAGCGTCAGAAGGTGTGGGACTGGGATTTGAATTTCTGCGTCACGTGCAGCGTACCCGAATTCTCATCCACGTATTGGATGGGCTGAGCGACGACCCGTATGCCGATTTTGAGACGATCAACAGCGAACTGGATATGTTTGATGAAAGGCTGGGTGCTTTGCCGCAGATTGTAGTCCTAAACAAAATGGATCTGCCTATGGTGGTAGAAAAATTTCCTGATTTGAGCCATCAATTTTCTGAGGATGGCATTGAAGTGATGCCAATCTCGGCTGTCAGTCATCTGAATCTGAAAGAACTGATGTGGAAAGCCTGGCACCAGCTGCAGGAATTACCGGTTGAACCGGTGGAAACTGCCCTGCCTGTCTATCGCAGCGATGAAGATCCGAATGCTTTTGAGATTGAAAAAACCGATGAGGGTTACATTGTTACCGGTAAACGCATAGAGCGAGCGGCTGCTATGACTTTCTTTGACCAACCTGGATCAGTCAGGCGATTCCAAAAATTCATGGCTGGGGTTGGGGTGGACAAAGCCCTGCGAAAAGCCGGCATCCAGCAAGGCGACAGCGTATTTGTTGCCAATTGGGAGTTAACCTGGCAGGAGTAG
>CAZDPK010000013.1:30649-37249 GCA_964507335.1 uncultured Anaerolineaceae bacterium
CGATCTGCTTGAAATGATCAGGGTTATTGACAAAATCAAAGCGATGGCTGTTGATCGTAAGGACGGGGCTCTCGGCGTATTCCTGGTCCCACTGTTTGTAATAAGAATCCAGCAATCGTAAATAATCAGGATCGATCGTGTCTTCGATTGAGCGGGCACGCCGTTGAATTCGATCCACAAGCGTCTCCACCGGTGTAACCAGGCGGATGAGCAGGGTGGGTTTTGGCAGAGTTTTAAGCACCAGGTCGTACAATTTGAAATAAGCCTCATAGTCCCGGTCCGACAAATTGTTCATTTCATGCAGCGCCCGGACGAAAATATGAGCATCTTCGTAAATGCTGCGGTCCAGGACAGCGGAATGACCTGAGTTCGACAATGTTTCAATCTCAATGGCTCGGTTGCCAAGGAAATACATTTGCAGATGAAATGCCCAGGTCTTCATATCGGCGTAGAAATCAGCCAGGTAGGGATTGTTGTCCACGGATTCGTAGGAAGGAGTCCAGCCGAAGCTTAGACTCAACAGCTGGGTCAGCGAAGTCTTACCGCTTCCGATGTTGCCTGCAAGGACAATCATTCTTTGGTTTGGCTGAAGTTGCTGGCTCATATTAGCACTCGCTATGCCCACAGGTATAACACTTACTACAGCCTTCTTCTTTGATAACAGTCGCTTCTCCACATTCAGGGCATAGCTCGCCAATCGGATGGAACGCAGGTTGTTCCGAAGATAGAGGTAAGGGCGTGTTTACCATCGATTGTTTGGGGGTTACAGGTTCCTCTTTTTCCTGGAAGAGGTACTCATCCAGCGCTTTTGAGATTCCATCGGGCAGAGAGCGTACACGGTTGATACCGAAACCCAAAGAACGCCCACCGCCAATGCCAGCCAATTGATCTAAAATGATGCGCAGGCGTTCACGCGGTTCAACTGGCGATAGAATGCGTAGATTATAGGAGATTAAACGACCGATCGCTTCAGAATGGGCGGCAGTTTCGGAGCCGGCCTTAGCGGTGTTGATAAAGACCTCAAACGGCTGACCTCCGCCATTTTCATTGATAGTAACAAAAGCTTTACCCAAGGGTGTCTCAATCGAGTAAGTGTAGCCTTTGAGAGCCCGAGGTCGGGGCTTCTTACTCTCTCTTAAGAAGCTCAGTTGACCGCCGCTATCCTCACCATAGAGTGGAATTTTGGCAGCGTCAGGCACGATTTCTTTCTTTTCCATGGTTTGTTTGGTTTCCAGGACTACTTTTTCGCGCGAACCTGTGATATAGACTGTAATGCCTTTACAGCCTAATTTCCAAGCTAATTTAAAAGCTTCTGCAACTTCTTCCTCGTTGGTTCCGGCTGGGAAATTGATGGTTTTGCTGAGACTGTTATCAACAAAACGCTGTAACGCCGCCTGGATGTAAATGTGTTCATCGGCACTTATATCCGAAGAAACCACAAAGACATTGCGGATATGCAACGGAAGCTGCTCGATATGCTGGCAGGAGCCTTGTTCGAGCACTTTGCTGATAATATCTTCTTTTTCTGAATCGCTCAGGTCAACAGCATCCAATGCCAATTTGAAATATGGACTGACATAATTGAGAACCAGGTCATTGCCTTTGTCATTAACATGGCGTACGTACGCGAGAGCGAATACCGGTTCGCAGCCATAACCTTCCACGCCAGCGACCGTGCCGATGGTGCCAGTCGGTGCGATGGTAGTTTGGGCGGCGTTGCGAATGCCGTAGGTTTTGATGCCATTGGTAATCAAGCCCCAATCCAAGTAGGGGCGCTGCCAGTTGCGGGTATAGGCAGAAAGCGGCGTTGGAGCTTCCCATTTCATATCCCGAGGATCATAGATGCTGCCGTCGATTGCCGGGAAGGGTCCGTTTTGTTCAGCCAGTTCTATGCTTGTCTCCATGGCGAAGTAGCGCACATATTCCATCACCTGACCACAAAACTCCAGTGATTCTTCAGAGCCATAGCGCACACCACAGTGGTACATAAGGTCAGCAAGACCCATGATGCCCAGACCAATCCTGCGGGCAGACATGGCTGCCTGGCGCAATTCGGGAACATCCGGGACATAGGCGTTTTTATCAACCACGTGATCAAGGAAAATCGTGGCAGTTTTAGTGGTTTGGCGAAGTTTCACCCAATCGACGGTGCCGTTTTCGCCAAAATGCTGCCCGAGGTTGATCGAACCAAGACAACAGTTTTCATACGGACCGAGCCACTGCTCACCGCAGGGATTGGTTGCTTCCAGTTCATACAGATGTGGAACGGGGTTTTGACGATTTGCTGCGTCAATGAATAGAGCGCCTGGTTCACCGTTATGATGAGCTTGTTTCACAAATCTATCGAACAAAGAACGGGCTTTGACTGTTTTGTAAGTCCTGATCGGTATCCCGGCTTTTTCTGCCTGGGTAATCGTGCCATGAAAATGCTTATATTCCGGCACGTGTATATCCGGGAAGCGCAATTCCCAATCACCATCCTCTTCCACTGCATTCATGAAAGCATCTGTGATCGCCAGGGATATATTGAAGTTCGTAATGGCGCTTTCGTTGGTCTTGCAGGCTATAAAATTATCCACATCCGGGTGGTCCACACGTAAAACGCCCATATTAGCACCCCGGCGAGTACCGCCCTGGGCAATTTCTCCAAAGGCGTGGTCATAAACCTTCAGAAAACCGACCGGTCCTGTAGCCTGACCGGCGGAGGCATTCACCAGCGATCCAGATGGGCGCAAACGGGAGAAGTTGAAACCGTTGCCACCGCCTGTCTGCTGGATCAGAGCTGCGTTTCGCAGTGTGCTGAAAATGCCATCCTTGGCGCGCCCCATGTCGTCCGAAATAGGCAAAACAAAGCAGGCAGCCAATTGACCAAGAGGGGTACCCGCGCCTGTGAAGGTGGGAGAATTGGGGAAGAACGATTTACTGACCAACATGTTGTAAAACTCCCTTGCAAGCGAGTCTTGGTTTTCTTCCCGCTCAGGGATGTCTGAAACATGCCAGGCGATTCTCCAAAACATTTCGTCGACAGTCTCGATCGCCTGCCCATCCTTACCGTGCCGAAGATAGCGCTTAGCTAAAATCTGACGGGAATTTTGGGTCAGGTCGATAGAGGGGAGATCTTCCGGTATGGGGGGTGTTGGGTATAAGCCCAATCTTATGGGTGTCTGATCTTTCATTATTAATCCCTCTATTAATTATTCTTCTTCGGTCAATAAACGGTTTATTTCGTCACGGATGGTGTGCAGATCGTCCATGCGAAGGTAAACGATTGCATAGCGGATGTAAGCAATATGGTCGATTTCTTTGAGAGCTTTAACAGCCAAATCCCCCACCAAGCGAGAACTGATTTCCGACCGCCCTTTTTTTTGTAATTCTGCTTCGATATTATCAACGATCTGGTCAATCCGGATCGCAGATATGGGCCGTTTTGAGCAAGCCATTCGCAAACCGCTGAGCAATTTTTCGCGATTGAATTCTTCGCGGGTGCCGTCTCGTTTGATGATCAGGGGAGTGGTGAGGATAGGTCTTTCATAAGTGCTGAAGCGTTGATGACAAACCTTGCATTCGCGTCTGCGGCGAATTCCGCCATGAGCGTCTTTGGTTGTGTCGATAACACTGGTGTCCAGATTCTGGCAATACGGGCACTTCATGAACAAAAACTCCTTTAACCCCCCATATGTTGGGGTGAATTCAGCTAACTCCCTAGATGTAGTGTCTGATTGTAGCACGCGCAGAGTTTTAGGACAAGTGAAAAAGTGCTGTCCGAATCTTAAAATATTAGATGGTTTGGTTCAGTGAAAATATACACGCAAGAAATCATAATTCAGTGAATAGCTGGTAAACAATTTAGGTATTGATTGGAAGAATTGGAAGCAGTAACTAAAATCGTTAACAATCAGGTGAGTAGGTCAGGGTTAGAAAAGGCCGAGTATTGCGCGTAGGGCCTCGTAGTTGATGGAGTGGAAATGAAAACAAGTTGACTAACAAAGAGCTGTCGTTCCAAACTATAGCACCGAATCTGTAGAATTGGGGAGCGAAAAGGATCCTTCAATTTATTCAGGATAACAAAATTACGTTCAGAATGACGAATCATAGATTACTCTCCTCCCTCATGAAGAGGGAGGAGTTTTGGTTAATCAGGCAAACCGTAGAGGAGTCCGACAGGAATTAATGCGAATTTCTGTTTTTACGGAGGAAAGCAGGCATATCTACATCAACATCACTGGTGTAAACATACTGATCTCGTGGGCTTGTCCGGACCGATTGGGTTTGTTCATTTTTTTGCTGAGTTTGCTCAACGCCACTGAGACGTTCTACCGGTTTTTGCGACGAGCTCCCCCGAAAAAAACTTTGCTCTCCCTCCGAGGAAGAGACGCTTCGGTCAAATCCAGTGGCGATCACGGTGATGCGGATATTCTCACCCATGTTCTCATCCACCACAGCACCAAAGATGAGGTTCACGTCTGCGCTGGCCGTTTCCTTGATGATGGCGGCTGCCTGGTTGACCTCAAACAAGGACAAATTCGGACCACCAGTCACATTGAAGAGGATACCACGGGCACCGTTGATAGTAACATCCAGAAGTTGGCTGGAGATAGCTTGTTCAGCAGCAAGGCGTGCGCGGTCTTCACCGGAAGCCTGACCAACAGCCATCAGCGCTGCGCCGCCTTCGGACATGATCGTACGAACGTCGGCAAAGTCGAGGTTAATCAGACCAGGAATGGTGATCAACTCTGAAATGCCCTGAATGCCCTGGCGCAATACATCGTCTGCCAGGCGGAACGCATCGTTCAGACCGATGTTCTTGGTGACAATTTGCAGCAGGCGATCATTGGGGATAACAATCAAGGTATCAGCGTGCTCTTTGAGAGCCATGGAGCCCTGTTCAGCGGCTTTTGCGCGGTGAGAGCCCTCAAAATTAAAGGGACGGGTAACAACGCCAATGGTGAGAGCGCCGATTTCCTTGGCAATCTGGGCAACCACAGGTGCTGCGCCAGTTCCGGTTCCGCCGCCCATGCCAGCAGTGACGAAGACCATGTCGCTGCCCTTGAGCACTTCGTACAAGTCTTCTGCTGATTCTTCTGCTGCAGCTTTACCGATTTTGGGGTCGCCGCCAGCGCCAAGACCACGAGTGGCTTTGTCGCCAATACGAACCCGAGTTTGTGCCTGGGATTTTAGTAGTGCCTGGGCATCGGTGTTTATTGCGATAAATTCGATGCCTTGTAATCCTTCGGCGATCATGCGGTTGACTGCATTGCAGCCACCTCCGCCAACGCCCACGACTTTGATTCTTGCGAATGATTCAGATTGTTTTGCTTCCATTTTTTATCTCCTCTAGTAAATGGTAAAAAAATATTAGGGTAGTATGCGTTTCAGCCAATCCTTCAACCCATCCGCTTTGGGTTTAAGGTTGGACCGTTTGCCGTTTCCAGAACGCTCTGGAGCGATCTGGTTTGTTTCACTAAACAGAATGCCCCAATTGAGCAATCCAACACTGGTTGCGAAGGCGGGGCTGCTGATTTGATCGGTCAAACCGACCATTTTCTCTGGTTTCGCAATTCTGACAGGCATATTCAGGATATTGGCTGCCATGTTTCGAATACCAGGCAATTGCGCCCCTCCGCCAGTAAGAACGACTCCGGCAGGGAGCATTGAATCGTAACCCGACCGCTTGATTTCCTGCTGTACCATGATCAGGATCTCTTCAGCTCGGGCTTCGATGATGTTGACCAGCTCACGCCGGTCTACCTTTGACGCTTGTTCTGAACCGAATGCTACAATGTTGAAAAATTCATCTTCCTCGATATCTTCGAGTAATGCATAACCATGTTTGAGTTTGACTTCTTCTGCAACGTCTAGTGGCAAGCGCAAACCCTGGGCTATATCGGAGGTGACGTGATTGCCACCAACGCTTAGTACATTGGCGTGAAAAACGTCGCCTTTGACATAGATGGCAACGCCTGTGGTGCCAGCACCAAGATCGACTACTGCTACGCCCATTTCCCGCTCTGTCTCCGAAAGGATGGCTTCACTGGAAGCCAGTGGGTTGAGTACAAACTGGGAAACATCGATCCCAGCCATGGAGACACACTGCCGCAGGTTTTCCATAGTCGAGGCAGCACTGGTGATAATGTGAGCTTCCACTTCCATGCGATAGCCATGCATACCAATCGGCTGGCTGATGTCTTCCTGACCATCAATATTGAAACCACGCTGAATCACGTGGACAATTTCACGGTTGTGGGGCACTGCGATCGCCTGGGCAGAATCCAAGGCACGGTAGACATCTTCCTGGTCAATCACGCGCCCAGAAATCCCAACCGCACCTTTGCTGATGGTGGAGGATACTTGGGTACCAGCCAGGTTGACTATAGCGCTGTTGATCTCGAATCCTGAAGTGCGTTCGGCTTTCTCGATTGAGCGCGCAATTGCCTCTGAGGCAGCATTGATATCGTTGACCGTTCCCTTGCGAATGCCCTGGGAAGGTTCGATACCAACTCCGAGGATGCGCAAGTTAGCTCCATTTTCCACCCTGGCAACGAGGGTACAAACTTTTGACGTGCCTACATCTAATCCAACAACAATTGCTTCTTCTTCCAT
>CAZDPK010000014.1:0-4155 GCA_964507335.1 uncultured Anaerolineaceae bacterium
CGGTCCCAATGCGTGGGTCCGTCAGATCAGACCAACCGACACACTCAGCCAAAGGATTGACATCCTGACCAGTGAAGCAGACGCTTTCCTCGCCCTTCCAGGCGGCATTGGCACACTGGCCGAAATTACCACGGTTTACAATAAAATGGTCATCTCGTCAATTCCTTCCGAAATCCTGATCCTGATCGGAGAAGGCTGGAAGAAAACCTTTGAAGCATTTTTTGAAGGTCAGGCTGAAAATATCAATGGGCGAACCCAAAAGCTGCCCAATTTCGCTGTTGACGTCGACGCGGCTGTTATGATTTTAAACAAACTCACTTCAGGAGAATAATTATGGATGAGAAAAAACTCCCGACCCAAGCAGAAAACTTTTCTGAATGGTACAACCAACTGGTATTACGTGCTGAATTAGCCGACTATTCGCCCGTGCGAGGTTGCATGGTCGTGCGCCCGTATGGCTGGGCTCTTTGGGAGAACATCCAAAAAGCGCTCGACAAGCGTTTTAAAGCCACCGGTCATGTCAATGCTGCCTTTCCCCTGCTCATCCCGCAGTCATTCATGACCAAGGAGAAAGAGCATGTCGAAGGCTTCTCTCCTGAATTGGCAGTGGTCACACATGGTGGCGGGCAGGAACTGGAAGAGCCTTTGATCGTTCGCCCAACTTCTGAAACCATCATCGGGACTATGTATGCCAAATGGATCCAAAGTTACCGTGATTTGCCAGTACTGATCAACCAGTGGGCTAACGTTGTCCGTTGGGAGATGCGCACCAAGCTTTTTTTACGCACATTGGAATTCTACTGGCAGGAAGGGCACACCGCCCATGCCACGGAACAGGAAGCCGTTGAAGAAACAGAGCGCATGCTCAATGTCTATGCCGATTTCGCTATCAACGAAGCCGCTGTCCCGGTTTTGCCGGGTCAGAAATCGACCACAGAAAAATTTGCCGGAGCTAAAGCCACCTATTCAATCGAAGCGATGATGGGTGACACCAAGGCATTGCAGGCAGGTACTTCGCATTTTCTTGGTCAAAACTTTGCTGAAGCCTTTGATATGAAGTTCCTGGACGAAAACAACCAGCTCCAATATTGCTGGACCACCTCCTGGGGTGTTTCCACCCGCTTCATTGGCGCAATCATCATGACCCACGGAGACGACCAGGGTCTGATCTTACCGCCTAACCTGGCACCTTACCAGGTTGTGATCGTTCCAATCTATCGCAAAGACGAAGAAAAAACTGCTGTCATGGAAGTGGTTACCAAAGTTGCCAAGGGTCTGGAAGAGAATGACTTTCGGGTCAAAGTGGACGAACGCGACGGCCTTACCCCCGGTTTTAAGTTCAATGATTGGGAGCTCAAAGGTGTTCCACTGCGGATCGAAATTGGACCTAAAGATGTCGAAAAAGGCAGCATTGCTTTGGCGCGCCGCGACATTTTGGGCAAAGCTGGCAAGAGTTTCATCCCGATGGAAGGTTACGTTCAGGCCGTGGGCGATATGCTCGACACAATTCAGTCCAATTTGCTGGAAAAGGCAACCAAATTCCGTGATGAGCATATTTTTGAGGTCAGTGACTATGAAAGCTTCAAGGATGTGGTTGTAAACAAAGGTTGGGCAGTTGGCTGGTGGTTTGATGATGCTGAAAACGAAGCCAAAATCAAGGAAGATACCCGTGCGACGCTACGCAACTTTGCCCCGTCTGAAGGCGAAGGTGTTTGCTTCTACTCAGGTAAGAGAACGACCAAACGAGCCTATTTTGCGAGAGGGTACTAAAACTTTTTTCGACGACTTCATGGGCGGGTCTGGGACCCGCCCAAACAAAAATTACCACCTCCTTTCCGGCTCGGTGGTGACACCGGCACAATCCTGTTAAATATCAATGTAAAATTATCAATATGGCAGCTATCGACCTTACACGTCTGGATCAACAGATTAACCAACTGGCAAGCCTCTACCAGGATCCTGAAGGATTTCAGGCAGAATTCCACAGAATCCTATCCTTCTATCATCGCTACTCCCACCGCAAGCAAAAAGAGGCTGTTCCCAAGAGCTTCATGCGCAATTATGACCTTCCAGAGAAAGTCCTTTCGCACATTGAAGCGCGACTGAAACCATTATCGCTTGCGCACCCGGAAGATTCCCTCCGTCTAATCGACCAAATGTGGCTGGACAACTATTATGAAGCCCGGGAACTAGCCACCAGCCTGGCAGGGAACCTGCCTGTTTCCTGTGGAGATTCCTTGCTGGAGATGATTTACACCTGGCTTCAACAACCCCTGGATCAGGCTGTGATTGACGTGATCATTAAGAACGCTTCACGCACCTTACAGCAAGAAACCCCGCAAAAATGGAAGGACCTGGTCAACCGGCTGATCTTTTCAACCCAAACCCAAAGTCAAAGAATGGGTCTGATTGCGTTGGCAAGGTTGATCCCTGGCAGCCCAATGGATGAACTACCGGCTTTCTATAGCTGGATTAGGGGCTTTCTGCTTAGCTCGGATACCAACCTGGATAAATATTTACAGCCCGTCATCGAAGCTCTCGCCGAGCGGTCTCAACAAGAAAGTGTCTACCTGCTTCGTGAGGTCTTGGCTGACAGCAATGATGTCCGGGTGGGACGCAGAATTCGCCATTATTTAGAGTTTTTCGAAGAGCCAGGCAAATCCAGGATATTAGCTTCGATTAAGAACCAGGTTATTCTGCCCGACAATAACTGAAAGTTGGGATGACATGCTACGGTCACCCGCCAGTATAACCCCTACATAGGTCAGGGTTGCGGTGCTAATTCCCTTCAAACTATGTTATCCACGAATCCAAGTAAACTTAAGCAATGAATATCAATTACCACAGAGTGTCGGCGAATCTATTTTTGCTGTTAATGTTAACGGTGAGCGCTTGTCAGTCTGAGCCAACTGCTTCTCCAACCTCAGTAAGCACCTCAACAAAATTCCCAACCCTTATCCCCTCCTCAACTTCAACACCGACTCAATCCTCAGAGCTCACTGCAGAACCTGAGCCAACCACCAACCTGGTTACCCCAACCTCTGCCTACACCTACCCCGACAGTTACTACATCACAGATATCGTCGGGCATAAACAAACTTACGAACTGGGTTGCGAAGCCAGTGCGGCAGTAGACTGGGCAGGTTTCTTTGGGGTTCATATTTTTGAATCAACCTTCCAATATGCTCTTCCGCTTTCCGACAACCCTGATCATGGTTTTGTAGGCGAAGTCACAACCGACGGCTGGGGGCAGATCCCGCCCTACGCTTATGGTATACATGCCGGACCGATCGCTAATGCCTTGGTCGAGTTTGGTGTGCCTGCCCTTGCAGTAATTAACTATTCAATTGATGAAGTCAAAGAGAGCCTATCAAAAAACCAACCCATCATCGCTTGGGTGATCGGCAACATGGAATACAGCGAGCCGGTGGAATACGTGGATACAGAGGGCAGGATCGCCATCGTTGCTCCTTATGAGCATGTGGTCATTCTGACCGGATACAACTCAACCCACCTGCGTTACATGAATAACGGCAAATTCTACGATGTGCCCATTGATGTCTTTCTGACTTCCTGGGGGGTTCTTGGCAACATGGCGGTGATATATGAGTGATGATTTTGAAGGCATTGTGATCGTTGAGACACACGAGGAAGAGTACCAGGAAACCGAAAAGGGGGGCAATAAAGGGTGCATGAAAATTCTGGCGATTCTTTTGGTGTCAATACTCATTCTTTCATCCGCGTTTCCATTGGCGCGATTTATCATCCGGAAGGATTATGAACGCCAGGTCGAGAAGTTTCCGGATATCGTCTGCGATAATCTATCCGTATCAGATAATTTTTCCACTCTGTGTGATCCAACCTTAAGTCTGGTGGAATTCGTTGCCAAGGCCTTTCCAATCGGAGTACCAAAAAGCCATATCAGCATTGCTATGAAGGGATTTTCCCAACAGCAAGAGTCATGGTTAAGCCAGCCAGGTTGTCTGCAGCCAGAAATTTGGACCTATTTGGTAGCAAGTTCGTTTATTGGTTGGAAAACAGAGGTTGAATTCTTATTCTGTTCTGAAACACTGATGGGGCGCCAGGTTTTAGTGGACGGGTCTCCTTTAGCACTTCCTACGTATGATTTGTAGGACGGTCTTATAATCTTAATTA
>CAZDPK010000014.1:4255-33918 GCA_964507335.1 uncultured Anaerolineaceae bacterium
CTCTAGTATTTACCGATGTGGAGGTACACAAGCTTGAAAAAGTCATTAACAATTCTGATCATTTTTTTCCTTTTTCTTATCAGCTGCCAGGCACAGCCCATTACCATAAGCGAACAACCTGCTGAAGAAGTGGAACTATACGTTTTTGCAGCAGCATCATTGACTGAGACTTTCGAACAAATCGGATCTTTATTCGAAACAGCCAACCCAGGTGTTAAGGTGATTTTCACTTTCGACTCCTCTGGCACGCTCAAGACCCAAATCGAGCAAGGCGCCATCGCAGATGTCTTTGTTTCTGCTGCCCAAAAACAGATGAACCAGTTGGAAGCAGGTAACGAAGCCAACATAGATGGTCTCGACTTCGTTTTAGCTGATTCTCGCATCAACGTCCTCGAAAATAAAATTACCCTGGCTGTTCCGAGCGGCAACCCCAAAAACATACAGGATTTTACTAACCTGGCATCAGATGCTGTCACGGTTATCGCCCTTGGTAATTCTGACGTGCCGGTTGGGCAATATTCCGAAGAGCTTTTAACTAATTTGGGCATATGGGATCAAATTCAACCCAAGGTGACCTTTGGCTCCAATGTCAAAGAAGTGACAACCTGGCTTTCCGAAGGTGTTGCTGATTGTGGCATTGTCTACAAGACCGATGCATATTCAGCAAATCTTGATGTGGTTGCTGAAGCTGGTACTGATTTGTTGAAGACCCCGGTGGTCTACCCTGGGGCGATTCTAAAAAACAGCCAGCATCCGATGCAGGCACAAGCATTTTTGGACTATCTCCAGACTCCAGCTGCGCAGGCAATTTTCACCAGTGTGGGTTTTTCAATACCAAGCAAATAACCACCAATAACAGGGGTCTTGGATGCGATAAGCTGAAATGCTTATCGCGGTGAAGGAAACTGGTACAATTTCTCGGATGTTCTTTACTCAATTAGATTGGTTCCCGCTTTGGAATTCTCTACGGGTAGCCGCCATCAGCACAATCATAATTTTTTTCAGCGGCGTCTACGCTGCCTGGTATATCGCCAAGCTTCCCCGCACGCTCAAAGGCATTCTGGATGTCCTTCTCACGCTTCCACTGGTCCTGCCACCTACGGTGGTTGGTTTCTTTTTGCTAAAATTGCTGGGTCCCTATTCTGCTATCGGCAGTTTTCTGATCAAAACAGCCAACACCCGCCTGGTCATGGAATGGTATTCCGCCATCTTTGCGTCAGTCGTGGTGTCCTTTCCTTTGATGTACCGTACTGCGCGCGGGGCTTTTGAGAGCTTTGACCCTGACCTTCACTCAGCGGGACAGACTCTGGGGTTGCCGAACCGGAAGATTTTCTGGAAAATTGTATTACCCACCTGCAAACAGGGTGTCCTGGCAGGAACTGTGTTGGCTTTTGCCCGTGCCTTAGGTGAATATGGTGCTACCAGCATGATATCTGGCTACACTCCCGGTAGAACTGCGACCATCTCCACAACAGTTTACCAGTTATGGCGGACGGGAGACGACACGCAGGCGTACCTTTGGGTACTGATCAACGTCTTGATCAGTTTTGTGGTGCTCCTGGCCATCAACTCGCTGGAAGCCAGGCAATCTTCAAAACGCACTATCCAGGAGCTTGAGCGCTGATGCTGGTTGCCAACTTCACAAAACGGTTGCACAACTTCGATCTGCACGTAGATTTCCAGGCAGAGTCTGAAGTGCTTGGCATTCTTGGACCTTCTGGCTGCGGTAAGAGTATGACGCTCAAGTGCATTGCTGGAATTGAGAAACCGGATTCAGGCTACATCGAACTGGATGGTATAGTACTGTTTGATTCCGCTAAAAAGATCAATCTTCAACCCCAAATTAGGCGGGTTGGCTACTTGTTTCAACATTATGCCCTTTTTCCAACCATGACGGTTGAGCAAAACCTAATGACAGGTGTTCGCCCGGAAGATGCTGATAACCAGCATTCAGAGGTTCAGCAGGTTCTCCGCGTGATGAAGTTGGAGGGATTGGAAAATAAAAAACCCGATCGCCTCTCTGGTGGTGAAAAGCAAAGAGTCGCCTTGGGGCGCATCTTGCTCAACAAACCCAGGATATTGATGTTGGATGAACCTCTATCTGCTCTGGATCAATATTTGAAATGGCAAGTACAGCTTGAATTGGTGGAATTGTTTGAGCGATGGCAAAAAACGGTTTTGTTAGTTACCCACAATCGGGAGGAGATTTTCCAGCTATGCGACACCGTTACAGTACTTACACGGGGCATCAATGAAGCCAAACAAACGGTTTCTGAGCTTTTCAACGCTCCCCAGTCCTTGTCTGCTGGTGTTTTGGCTGGCTGCAGAAATTTTTCGAAAATTGAGATCATTGACCAATCCCAAGGGCTTTTCAAAGCTATTGATTGGGGTGTCACTTTACACTCTCCAAAGTTGATCTCCGGTTCCAGATATTGTGGGGCCTACAGCCACAGTTTTGAAGTTAGCAGCATTCCCGATAGTAATAGCCGCAATACCTTCACCGTTGCCTGTCTCCATCGATTTGGAAAAGGGGCGGCGGAATCCTTGGTCTGCTCAACCCCAGGTGGGAGCAACGGTCACTCAATTCTGTATCTTGAATTGGAATCAGGATTGGACAAGCTGCCCGAAAATCGTGAGCAATTTTATGTCAGCATCCTCCCTCAAAATCTGATATTCTTCAACAGTTGAACAGAGCAATCTGTCATTCACTGAACTGATTTGTGTAAATTTTGGTGGCTAATACTACAGATCCTTTACTTGGTTCAGGATCAAATTTAAAAACCATCAATAACCGATCGTTCCAAACAAAAACGTCAATGGGATATGCACCCGGTTTGCCCATGCTGTCGTAGTGTGGCCTTCCCCTGGGAAGCTCCAGCTGGCAAAGTCTTTACCCTCACGCCAGCCCTTTTCACGCAACAGGGCATCCACTTTAGCCTGCCAAGGGCCATAATCGCGGTCGAGCCCTTCACTACCATAGTCAAAATAAAGTTTGTGATTTCCGGGTTCAGGCAGCTTTTCGTCCAAATAAGCCAACATACCCTCCCCTAGGATTGTCCAGTGGGTAGAAAGGCAAGCCGCCTTGCTAAAAACCTTCGGAAACTCACAAAGCAAATAGAGTGAAATCATCCCTCCCAGACTTGAACCCATAAGGGAAGTATGTTCCATCTCAGGGAGGGTGCGATACCGCTGGTCAATTGCTGGCTTGACCGTCTTGACCAGCCAATTGATAAATAGGTCCGACTTCTGCTGTTGAGCGATGTTGATTTCATCTTTGGTCGCAAGTTCATACGCCTCTCTACCTCCTGGATAGTCAAGTGCCTTGGCTGGCAAGTATTCAAACTTGCGATCAACTGTGCTGGGTATGGCTACCACAATAGGAGCTGTGATTTTTTCGTCTTCCGACAACTTCGAAATTGCTTGGTGAATCTTCCAGCCGCCACCCCGGTTGTGAAACTGGTCGAACACCATTTGACCATCCTGCACGTAGAGTACAGGAAAGTGCTGAGAAGGGCTCTGGTAGTATACCTCTGGCAGCCAGACATCAACCCTTCTGCGGGTAAGCCCTGGAACGTTGAGGTCACGATGAGTTTCGAGTTCTGCTTGTGCCATAATTTATCCTCAAAAATGCAAAATGAACAACCGCTATTTTAACCCGGTTCTTGTTAAAAAAAACTGCCTGTAGCGAACTACAGGCAGAGAATTGAAGCGGATCAACCTTATCCAAAAATATGGAAAACAGCCAGAATTGGTGCAAAGAGCGAGGCGACCAGACTCATGACCGTGATCAGCGTGTTCAGCGAAGGACCCGCAGTATCCTTGAAAGGATCTCCAACAGTATCGCCAACCACAGCTGCTTTGTGCGCTTCAGAACCAGGACCACCATACTTGCCGGTCTCGATGAATTTCTTAGCGTTGTCCCATAAACCACCGGCATTGCTCATCAAAAGAGCAAAAATTACGCCAGTGAAAATAGCACCACCCAGAAAACCTCCTAAGGCGTTCGGTCCAAGCAGGAAACCAACCACCAAAGGCAGCCCGACTGCCAGGAAAGCGGGTAAGATCAGGGAAGATAACGCACCTTCTGCTGCCAGGCCGACACAACGTTCATAGTCTGGCTTATGCGTACCTGCCAGGATACCAGGTTCTTCACTGAATTGACGGCGGACTTCCTCTATCATGTCAAAGGCATTGTGGGTCACCGAAAGCATCAAAAGCGCGCTGAATAAAGGCGGCGTCATGGCTCCCAGGAATACACCAGCAACCACCAGGGGTTCCCGCAGGCTGATCGTAATATTGATTCCTGCAGCTTGAACCACTTCTGCATAAGCAGCAAAAAGGGCGATGACTGTCAAAGCTGCTGCACTGATGGAGAAGCCTTTGGTGATCGCTTTGGCTGTGTTTCCGGCTGAATCAAGTTCGTCAGCGCGCACGATTACTTCATGATCCATCCCTGCCATCTCGGCAATACCACGCGCATTGTCTACAATGGGACCGTAAGCATCGGCAGAAACGATCATGCCGCTGATCGAGAGCATCCCAACCGCACTGATACCGATGCCATAGATACCGCTCAAGCCAAAATTTTCAGCTACATAATAAGAAATAATTGTTGCGGCTGCCACGCCGATCACAGAAGGAACGATAGAAATCAAGCCATAGCTGAAACCTGTGATGATATTGATTGCTGAACCAGAGGTCGAAACACGGGCGGTTTCTTTTACAGGTTTACGTACATCGTTAGTAAAGTAATCGGAAGTAAACCCGATGATCACACCCGTTATCAATCCGGTCAGCGCTGCCCAAAAGATGCCAGCGTTGACATCAGTAAAGCGCACAAAAACGAAAAGAAAAACTGCAAATATGATACAAGTAACGATCGTACCGCGATTCAAAGCCGGACCGGGTTTTTGACCTTCTTTTACACGGACAAGGGAGACGCCGATCAAGGAGGCAAAGATACCCAACATACACAAGATCAAAGGTACAACCGTATACTTGATGTGCTCTGCCTGACCCAAACCCATGGACGCACCCAGAAGCATGACAGCTACTGCGCTGGCGACGTAACTATCGAAAATGTCAGCGCCCATCCCTGCCACATCGCCGACGTTATCGCCAACGTTATCTGCGACAACAGCCGGGTTGCGTGGGTCGTCTTCGGGGATACCAACTTCCACTTTTCCGACCAGGTCAGCAGCAATATCGGCTGTCTTGGTATAGATGCCTCCGCCTGCTTTGGCAAGCAAAGCCAGCATGGATGCACCAAAGCTAAAGCCAAGCACAGCTTCTGCCGTGCCAGTCCAGAGCAATATCAGGCTCATGCCAATCACTGCCATACCTACCATGGCAAGACCAAGCACAGCACCAGCGTTGAAAGAGAGCTTGAAAGCACGTGAAAGGCTGAAATTGGCTGCTGTTGCAGTACGCACATTGGCTTCCACCGCTACGCGCATGCCCATGTAGCCCGATATGCCAGAACAAACCGCACCAGCAACAAAAGCCAGTGACATGGTCAGACCTTCTCTAAAGTGCATGGTTACAGCACCGCCGCCGGCTGTTTCGGGTTGAATGCTGAAGACAACCGCAATAATTATGCCAATAATAATTGCAAGCCCACCTAAGGCACGGTAAAGTTTAACAAGATAGGCGTTTGATCCTTCTTTGATCCAGGAAGCAACCTCTTGTGCACGTTCGGTTCCCGGATCTTGCTTGATCACCCAAAAATATAGATAAAGTGCAACGCTCAACGAAATGACACCCGCAGCAATGGCGAGATAAATCCAATTCATAAAATTATTCATAGGTTTTCTTTGGCTTTCATTTACATATTTGCTGATCGGAACCAGCGATAGTTATTGGTACGAATTTCTTCCATGCTGGGCATAGGGAAATAACGAATTTGATCTTGATTACCCACAAAAAATCCGTTCTTGATTGTTCGATAATGAACATTAGGAGAATGGGTACGGTCAACCATTTTGGTGGCAGCATACTTGGTTTTCACGTCAGTAAGACACTGGCGCAAATGGTCCCGGTTACTATAAGGCAGGTTTTCCATCAAGCCCATCTCAGGGTCATCTGCCAATTCCTCGAGTTGTAGTTCGGTAAAAACAATCGCGGGCAATTTGACAAGTGAAACCGGATTTCGCACGATCGTGTCAATAAAGTCCAATGGACTTAAGCGGCTGACGACCAATGGGGATACGGGCACGATTTCCTGGTAAAGGTGCAACTTCTCGCCTCCATTGGGTATTTGATTGGAAGGGCTTAGTTCCAGCGTTCGACCGTCCATCGTAGTCAGGTAAAGATGCCTTAAAGCATCAAAATTCATGTGCTCCAGAACCCGATAAACGGAGACGTAGACAGAAGCCTTCAGGCTGCCATCCTCGTGGGGTACACAGCGTTCGTAAGCTTCCTCTACGCGAAAGTAGGGATCGCGGAAGTCAGGGTCGACTTCAAAGAACATCGCCTGACCGCGGGATTTTTTGGCAGAGCCTACCGCGTAATAGGTGCCAAACTCTTCCGGGCAAAGCATCGAAGCAATCAATGCTTCTGGCAATAAAGAAAGGTAAAGGTAAATTGCCATTGGTAACTCCTTTTCTCGAAGGGTTCGAAAACCAGAATCTGAGCCAATTTTCGACCATTATTATTGTACTTGCAATTCCGCCCGAAACAGGTATGATTTTCAGAAATACAAGGGGATTTTGCCTTTTTGGGTCATGACAACCCTTGAGGAAATTAAAAAACACCCTCCGAAGAGGGTGTTCGTTTAGTTATTGGTTGGTTACTTTGACATCAGCCACTCGATGATCGCATTCATGGAACCTTCGGACAACATGAGGTGAGCATGACTTGCGTTCAACAGAACCTCTCGCCATTGTTCCGCGGTTAAATCCTTTTCATAAAGGTATTGAAGCGTGTGCTTTTGACCTATCAGGCTGGTTACATAAGCTTCCATTTCAGCATCATAGTTCGGACTGGCAGGGTCGATCGGGTAGGCAACTGCAGGGTCAAAGACTGTCACTGCCGGATCCTGGCCGATTGGGTAAGCGTTCTGGACTGGGTTAACGGCCTCTTCGGTTGGTAAGGCAGGAGCAACTTCTGGCTCGTTCACGACGTCTTCGCCGCCCTCGACAACAGGCAGGTTGATCGTGTTTGCTTCTTCGGTTGGTTCAGATTTGCCGCAGGCGGCAATTAAAAAAGTGAAAACCAGCATCAAAGTAATCAGTATGAATAATTGTTTTTTCATGGTTTCCTTTCCGCTAGCAGAGCCAGCCATGGGTAGATTATACCTGTGTTAGTCATTCGTATGATGAAAACCAACGTCGTCTATTACTGCCAGAGAGCATCCATCTTCTGTTCGTTACAAAGTAAAAATAGGTATTTCACGAAATCTGTCTGAAATATTGTGCTTCAATCTCCTGGCTGCTCAGATCACCTTTGGTCAAAATCTTGTCAGCAAACAATGGGTAATGCGGTTTCAACAACTCCAGCATGCCATAGGCAACCCGGCGGATCGAAAAGTGGGCGTTGCTGGCGCTGCGCAGCATGATAAAGTGAAAAAGTGATCGCAAATTCGCCTGGCAGAAAACCCGGCGGTTGTAAGCATTGGGCAGAACATACGCCGCGATCTGGGGATTCCAAGCTGCGATTTTGTCGTAAAGCTCAGCGATCTCAACCATGCAAGTTTTAAATTTCTCTTCAAGACCTGCCTCATTGATTGCCAATGGAGTAGCGAACCCGTGTTCAATCGAAAAATCCTGGACTGTTTGGGTCATCATGCGGTGACGTTTGAACTCAAAATAGGCTCCCTGGTCCATGATCAAATCAAAGGAAGCATTGGCATATTCCAATTCCCGCAAAGGGTTGTCGAACTTGCCTACTTTATCAAAGAGCTTGTCGACCATAGCCTGTTTTTCCGACTGGGCTAAGCCCTGGACATGCTCCAGGCAATCCTGAAAACCTGCTTTTCCAAATCGGTAGAGCACTGCTGCCAGGATCTTATCCTCCCCATCCAGATCGATACTCGTCAACTGGAAGGGCTCGGGGTTGGTATTTGGTATGGCAGAGGAGAGCTCGCGGGCGTACTTTGACACCTCCGGCAGATAGGCGATAGGTTCGGCGTATTTCACCAGGGTGGGCAGTTCTTGTGTTGCAACCTGCTTTACTTCTTCGCCTATCAGGCGCACTTCCATCAAGTCTGAGGAAAGCATCTTGCGAATCGCATATTCCAGGGCGCGGGCATTGATGGTCAGACCAACATTCGCCATGGAGGCTGCTGGCAAAACGAAGCGAGCCACATCCACAGCCTTAAGTCTTGAACGGCTCATCCAGGATCGTTCCGACTCACCCTCTTTGCGTTCCGTCTGCTCCTGCCCCCAAGGTAATAGACCGTCCAGGATTTCGTTATAGGCAACAAAAAGTCTTGTGAGGTGCTCATTATATGTTTTTGCAAAAGGACTGTGTCGAATTTCAGGGGGAATTACAAAAGCACTCGCATCCCACTGCTGATATCGGGTCGATTTTTCTGTATAAGAGGCAAGACGATTCGATTCAATCGTCTCGATTGCCATTCGCGAGACATTCTCCAAAGCCAGATGCAGGACGGCATGCTCGGCAACGCTGCTGTGACCGTAGCCAACGATCCATTTTTCGCTGAATTCGGTGCTGCGTTCCTCATCCAGTTCCGCAGCAATCTGATCGAAGGGTTCAGGAGAGCGGGAGGTCTTGGCAAAAGTGACTGCAATTGTTTCCGCGCTCAAATTACGAGGGCTCAGGCGATAGATTCTTCGCTTAAATTCCATGGTCCAGTATCCTCCGGGCATCAATTTTATCGTGTTCAATCTGATCGATCAGGTCTTCAATGTTGTCGTACTTGATCTCATCCCTCAAAAAACGGACAAATTTGACGTGGATGAGCTTGTCATAGATGTCAGCCTCAAAATCCAATAGCAAGGTCTCAACACTGGGAAATTTCGTGTCGTCAAAGGTTGGTCGGATTCCGACACTAGTGACACCCTGGAAGATCTTACCGTCCACTTCCACTAACGTGGCATAAACGCCAAAACGAGGAAGTTTTCGTTGGATGTCGAAATACAAATTAGCTGTAGGAAAACCTAACTTGGAGCCTCTGTGTTTGCCAGGAGCGACCGAACCCGAAAGCACATAAGGTCGACCAAGCAGCCTGGCGGTCTGTTCAACCTCACCAGAATCCAATGTCTGGCGAATACGCTGTGAGGAAATCATCTGCCCATCTAGCATCACGGGTTCAATATCAAGGCATGGTACACCAATTTGCTTGCAAACTCCTTGCAGCACATTCCCAGTCCCTTGTCTGCCTTTGCCAAGAGCAAAGTTATCGCCGACGAGGAGACCTTTCATGGGTACCAGTGAATTTAGTTTAGTCATGAACTGCAAGGTGTCTAAATCCGCCAGTTGCTGGTTAAACGGTAAGCAAATTATCATATCCAGGCCTGTTTGTGCCAGGAGTTCATTTTTCTCACCGCGGTCATTCAGGTAAAATCCTTCCACTTCCTGGGTGAAGTAAACGCGGGGATGAGGCCAAAAGGTGACTGCCACAGAGCGAGCATTGTCTTGCCTGGCTTGGGCGATAAGTCCAGCAATCAGTTGCTGGTGCCCAAGGTGTACTCCGTCAAAATTTCCGATCGTGATCCATGCAGGCTCAAACGGTTTTTCTGGCCAGTCATTTATCATTCTACTCATCGGTTTTTCCTCTGTAAAAAAACACCCCGCCGACTCTTAAGCAGGCGGGGTGGTAAAACGCCAACATCAGTTGCTGAATACCTTTCGGGGTTGCCATTCGCTAGTCTCAGCATCATACTCGATCAACGCGACTAATTCACCGTCTTCACTGATGGCTCTTGCCATCAAACCGTTATCCAGCCCAGGCTCTCCCTGAATTCGGTGCCCATGGCTAATATCGTCGATTTGAGTGGCGGTGACCACAATGGTGTGCCAATCTCCCAGGGCTTCAGCTGCCGGAATAAGATACTTGTACCACTCGCCGGTTTGAAAGGCTTCTTCCAACCTACGCAAAGAGACTGCATCCCGCAGACCAAAACGACCGTTCTTGGTACGGCGCAAACCAATCAAAGTCGCACCTGAACCAAGTTTTTCACCCAGGTCGGAAGCAAGAGAGCGTACATAGGTGCCTGAAGAACATTGGATGTCAATCACTGCCTCTGGCGGATCCCAATCGAGCAATTCAAGGCTATGCACGGTAATAAGACGCGGCTCTAATTCAACCTCTTTGCCTTCACGGGCATACTCGTATGCCTTCTTTCCTTTGACTTTTAACGCAGAATAAATCGGAGGGGTTTGTTCAAACTCACCTATAAACCCCTTCAGAGCTTCTTCAAGTTCTTCGAAGCTGATATCAACCGGACGGCGGCTGGTTACTTCACCTTCCGAATCAAATGTGCTTGTTGTCATTCCAAACTTGATAACAGCCTGGTATCGTTTGTCTGAAGCAGAAACAAATTCGCTTAAGCGTACTGCCGGACCAACCAAGACAACCAAAACCCCCGAAGCTCGTGGATCAAGCGTACCAGTATGACCAGCGCGGTTGATTCGGGTGCCTTTTCGTATGACCTGAACGACATCATGCGAAGTCATTCCAATGGGTTTGTCCACGATTAATACGCCAGACACCTTGTTAATAAAATTATCCTGAGGTTCTCTATTAAACTCCATGGTTCCTCTTTATAGATCTCCCCTGCTATTCACATAGTGATGGGTTTCAGCCAACACTAATTGTTTAATTTCTTCCAGTCCACCTGGAATATCAGCCCCTGCTGCCGAAGCATGACCGCCTCCACCAAACCTCGCAGCAATCCCCGATACATCCAATCCCTTTACTGAGCGCCAGCTAACTTTTACGCTGTCGTTTTCTTGTTCGATGAACAAAACGGACACCAAAGCCTCTGGTACAACAGTCAGAGTATTAATCAGATCGGCGTCATCATTCTCTGGATACCCAGCGATGATTCTATCATCAAGTGTTAGCGTTGAGGACAATATTCCGTCGTTCATCTCTAATTTTATCAGCCCTTGCCCCCAATAACGGATTTCAGAGATAGTTCGCATGGACAGTGTCTGGTGATAAACCTGGACTAAATCCACACCTTTTTCCATCAGATCAGCTGCTGTTCTCAGCGCAAGCGGGGTGGTGTTGTTCGTTCGAAAACCGAGTGTATCAGCCAGCAAACCGACCATCAGACAGGTGGCGGTATCCTTGCTTACATCAAGTCCCCAATCAGGCAGTTTTGTGGTTAATAACAAAGCAGTGGCTTCGGAATCAGGTTCAACATAATCTATATTCCCGAAATCGATGTGTGTTTTATGATGGTCGACCACCAGATCTGGTTTTGGCAGATCTTCCAAAACAGTACCAACACGATAACTGTCCGCGCTGTCCACCACAATTAAATAATCGTAGTTCATGCTGACCTTTGTTGCAACTTCCGATGCTCCGGGCAGGTAGCGGTAACGTTCTGCTATCCCATCCTGCAAGACACACTGCACTTCTTTACCAGCCTCACGTAAGGCATTACCAAAAGCGAGCGCGCTTCCAACGGCGTCACCATCCGGTCGGATATGGGAAACAATCACGATCCGTTGAGCTTTTGCCAGTTGATTTTTGATGATATGGTCCAATCCCTGAGCCACATCCATACTATTCGTCGTCCGCTTCATCGTCGTAACCAAATTCCTCAATCTCATCATCAAGGTCTTCTTCAATTTCGTCATCCAGCACAGGATGCTCTTCATTCTGCCATTGGTTCAACAGATTATCTATTCGAGCTGCTTTTTCGGGGGTAGGATCCCAGTAAAAGCGTAGTCTCGGTGTCACGCGCAGGTCAATTTCCTGCGAGATTTCATAGCGCAAAAAACCTCTGGCGCGCTGAAGCACATCCAAAACTTCTTTGGCACGCTCCTGACCTTCGATTGCAGAAACGTAAATGTTGGCGAAATCGAGTTCACGATCGACTTTGACATCGGTTACCATAACACCAGCCAGGCGTGGATCATCAATTTTTCCAAGCAAAACAGTGGACAGGATTTCTTTCATCCTGTCATTAATTCTCTTCATTCTCAAGCTTGAAGGCATAACATCTCCTCCGTGGTGGCTTTAGCCACCGAATTTTTCAATTACAAAACATTCTAACAGATCACCAACTTCGAATTCTTCAAAGTTCTTAAAGGTGATACCGCATTCCATTCCTTCGCGCACTTCGCGCACATCTTCTTTTTCTCTGCGAATTGAAGATACTTCCGTTTTAACCACTTCCTGACCAGCACGCAACAGTCGTACAAAGGCATTACGACGGAATTCGCCGTCCAAAATTCGGCAACCTGCCGCAGTTCCGCCCTTGGAGACCTTGAATACTGCCATAACCGCTGCTTTTCCAATGACCCGTTCAACCAATTCTGGTTCGAGCAGACCTTTCAAAGCTTTTTCAACGTCTTCCACCAGGCGGTAGATGATGTTGTAAAGACGGATGGAAACGCCTTCTGTATCAGCGGCTCTACGAGCACCCTGGTCAATACCGACATCAAAACCCATTACAACGGCATTTGATGCAGCTGCAAGCATGATGTCACTTTCGGTGACATTGCCTGTCTCGGCATGCAATACTTTGACCGAGATATCCTTTTGCTGCTTGCTTAGTTTATCAAGTTCGTTGGTGATAGGTTCCAGCGAGCCCTGAACATCAGCTTTCAAAATCAGGCGCAGCTCCTTGGCTTCTCCAGACTTATAAAGATCAAAAAGCTCTTCAAGGGTTGCTCGCTTTACATTTTTCTTGGCTTCGCGTTCAGCTTTGCGTTCGGCGACTGTCACACGACCTTCCTTTTCGCTAGGAACAACCTGGAACAGGTCACCTGCTTCAGGCAGCGTGCTGAGACCCATAACAACCACGGGTGTGGAGGGAGGTGCCTTGGTGACACGCTTCTGGCGTTGATCGAACATTGCCTTGATCTTGCCAACAGCCTCTCCGGCAACCACAACATCACCAACTTTGAGCGTGCCATTTTGAACCAGCATGGTAGCAAGGGGACCCCGTCCTTTTTCAAGGCGGGCTTCCACCACAGTTCCGATACACTCTCCTTTGGGGTTGGCTTTGATCGTAAGGTTGTCGGCAACCAGCAAAATCGTTTCGATTAAATCTTCCAAACCAACGCGTCCTTTAGCCGAAACAGGCATAACAAAGGTATTGCCTTCCCATTCATCCGGTTGAAGTCCGATTTCGGAAAGCTGCCGTTTTACCCGATCCTGGTTCGCGTCGGCTTTGTCGATTTTGTTTAATGCCACAATGATCGGTACCTGGGCGGCTTTGGCATGGTTGGCAGCTTCACGAGTTTGTGGCTGGACGCCATCATCCGCGGCTACGACCAACACCACAATATCTGCACCCTGGGCACCGCGAGCTCGCATGGAAGAAAAAGCAGCATGACCTGGAGTATCCAGGAAGGTAAGCGCGCGACCATTATGAGAAATTTGATAAGCACCAATGTGCTGGGTAATTCCACCAACTTCACCGCCGGCAACGTCTGTGTTGCGGATCGCGTCAAGCAGTGTAGTTTTTCCATGGTCAACGTGACCTAAAATAGTGATCACTGGAGGGCGGGAGCTGAGATTCTTAGGATCTTCAGTAAGAATTACGCGTCGCCACAAAGGCATTTCACCAACTTCTTCAACAACCTCTTCTTCTTGCTCAAGTTGTGGTTCAAAACCAAGTTCAGTAGCGACAACTGCAGCGGTGTCAAAATCGATCGTCTGGTTGATGCTGGCCATTACGCCATTGGACATCAGGATCTTAATCACCTGGACCGCACTGGTATCCAGCAATCCTGCTAATTCCCGAACTGTTATGCTATATGGTAATTGGATATTTTTATCTTCGTTTTTGCCCATTCATACCTCCATTTTATGTCACAGCAGCATCCTGCAGAACGGCAACGGTATTCTGAGCAAAATTGTCGGCTGACAATCAGGCCATCTTACGATCCTTATCAGAAGTATCCCCCACCTGAAAGTCACCATCTACTGGATTACCTTCAGGTAAATCTTCCATATAGGCATGTAGTGCGGCCAAATCTTGCTCCGGAATTGTTATCCGTAAAGCTTTTTCCAATGATCCCTTTAATCCCCGGCTCCAGCAGCTCTTTTGGTCGTGCAAGTAAGCCCCACGACCAGGGAGCTTGCCGCTCAGATCGATCCTAACGCCGTTATCGGTCTTGACCAGCCGGATAAGCGTCCGTTTGGGCAAAACTTCCCGGCAACCTACACAGGTTCGCTGAGGGATGTGTTTGGGTTTTGGTTTATTCTTTGCTGCCACCTTAGTGCTTTCTCTACAAAAGCAATTTCAATTGTTTTCTAGCCCATCTTCAAGGCTTAATCTCTGCCTGCTCTTGGAATACCAAGGAGCAGGCAGAGTTTTTTATTTACCAATTTTCCCAATCATCTTCATCTTTGCGATGCGTATAACGCACTACATCGGTGTTCTGATCAGGATCGAACTCAACCGTGTAACCACGGCGTTTCTTACCCTTCTTTTTCTTGCCGGTGCCCAGTTGGTTCAGTTCGTCTTCATCTTCAGCAGTCGTCTTATCGCGGCGCATAGTATCAAGACGGAAGAGTTCTTCAAAACTCTTCTCATCAGTACTTTCGCCCACAACCTGAGCAGGTTCAACTTCTTCCAACACCGGTTCGAGCTCTTCTACCATTTCTTGTTCAGCAGATTCTTCCGCGGCTTCAGCCTCAACGGCTTCAGGGGTCGTTACCACTTCGGGGGCTACCACTTCGGCTGTCGTTTCTACTTCCACTGGCTGCTCAACCTCAACGACTTCCTCGACCGGCATGGGTGGGAATTCGTAGGTCTTGACTACATTCAGAATTTCTTCGTAGAACTTAGGACCAACACCGTTGATGCCCAAAATCGCATCTGGATTAGTGCGAACAGTAAAGATCAGGTCTCCGAAGGTCTCCAGGCGATTTTCCTGAAGAATGACCAGAATGTGTTCTTTGATGCCTGGAACGTCGTAAATAGACATTTCGAATGCGCGTGGATCGATGGAGTCCCTTATTGCTTTGAGTCCAGCCATGTGGGCATCGACTTCGTCTTTGCGGTCTGATTCACCGCGTCGTTCGACGCGATCTACAAACCTGCCGATCAGAGCGCTGTCGTCCATGCTGAGAATCCGACCCTCAGATTTCATCTGCAGCAGTTCTTCAACACGCGCCATGGTCTCAGCTTCTTGTTTTGCCAACCCAGCCAGGCTTTTATCTTCACGCAACTTGACCAGGGCTTTCGCCGCAGCCTCAGAAACGCTCATGATGTCAATCCTCCAACCAGTCAACTTAGCTGCCAGGCGGGCGTTTTGACCCTCACGACCGATTGCCAGGCTGAGCTGATCTTCTGGCACGACCACGGTCGCGGTCTTGTGCTCGTAAATGGAAGGATTCAGATATACGCCGGAAACACGGGCAGGGCTGATGGCTTTGCTGATGTAAACAGCTGCATCCTGGTTCCATTCGATTACGTCAATTTTCTCATCGTGCAATTCACGCACAATCGCCTGAATACGAACACCACGCTGCCCAACACACGCACCTACAGGGTCAATTCCCTGCTGTGTGGCAGACACGGCAACCTTGGCGCGTTGACCAGGTTCGCGTGCAATCGAACGGATCTCAACGATGCCGTGATAAATCTCAGGCACTTCATTCTCAAGTAAGCGGCGCAAGAAATTGCGGTGTCCGCGTGAAAGCTCGATTTGCAAACCCTTGGAGGTATCTTCAACACTAACAACATAGGCACGAATGCGATCATGGATGCGGAAGCGTTCGTTAGGAATCATGTCTTTTTTCTGCATGATACCTTCAGCTTTCATGTCCATACCGATCGTTGCCTGGCGTGAATTGACCGCCTGGACGATGCCGCTGGTGATTTCACCAACCTGTTTGCTAAAATGTTCGTACTGGCGCTGCTTTTCAGCTTCGCGAATTTTCTGCTGAATGGCTTGCTTCGCCGTCCCGGCTGCGATTCGACCGAAATCTTTGGGGGTCGATTCGACCATTACCAAATCTCCGAGTTCACATTCGGGATAGTTTTTTCGAGCGTCTTCTAACAAGACCTCCGTGCGTTCATCGAAGATGCTGTCTGAGACTTCTTTCTCAGCAAATACGGTGACACTACCGGTCTCGAAATCCAAAACGACCTGAACATCCTGGGCAGTCGATGCGCCAACAGCCTTACGGTAGGCAGAAATCATGGCTGATTCAAGGGCAGCCAGAATTACATCCCGTGGTAAACCTCGTTCTTCCAGGACCTCATTAAAGGCTAACGCAAATTCGCTTTTCATCGCTTTCTTTCTCCAAAATAAATAAACACAATCTCAGTTCTAAATAAAAAAGTGGACTTCTGCCCACTTTTCGAGTTGAAAAGTATTAAACTGACTAACTCCAAAATAATAACACATTGAAGAGAGAAAATCAAGCCTGATTAATCCGATAAAAGGCTTTTTAAAGATGGCTATGCGCCATTCTGATTTATTCTCGCCTCAAGCATTTTTGCGAAAAGTTTTTTTTATTTTAATCAAGATTCGTCAATCTGTTGATCAAACTCTTTACTTCATCCAGGCTGAGAGAAACATGATCATCGGGCTGGAGCACAAAATTACATCGTTGGGAGTACGTTTTTTCAGTTTCTTGCACATGTACCATTCAAAATTTATTGTTATTCCTCATCTATAAAGTAGAATATACAATATATATACTTCCAAATAAATAGTTCAGCCAGGAGGTCAGATTGACAGTTAATAAACTTTGGTGGAAGAATGGGATCGTCTATCAGATTTATCCGCGGTCCTTTCAGGATTCCAATGGGGATGGCGTCGGTGACCTGGCTGGAATCATTCAGCACCTTGACTACCTGCAAGATCTGGGAGTGGATGCCATCTGGATGTCCCCGATCAACCCCTCCCCCGATGTAGATTTCGGCTACGACGTCTCTGATTACCACACCATCGACCCGAAATTCGGCAACCTTCAGGATTTTGAACGCCTGCTACAGGAAGCTCACAAAAGAGGTCTGCACATCATTATGGACCTGGTTTTGAGCCATTCTTCTGACCAGCACCGTTGGTTCCAGGAATCGCGCAAATCCACTGACAACCCCTATCACGACTGGTACATCTGGCGAGACCCTGCGCCTGATGGGGGAAAGCCCAACAACTGGGCTTCCATTTTTGGTGGAGATGCCTGGGAGTATGATGAAAGCCGCGGTCAATATTATTATCACATGTTCCACAAGCACCAGCCCGATCTGAATTGGCGCAACCCGGAAGTTCGCTCTGCCATGCTGGATGTTTTTCGTTACTGGCTGGATAAAGGCGTGGACGGTTTCAGGCTGGATGTGTTCAATAATTATTACAAGGACGCGCTTTTCCGCGATAACCCCAAAAGTCAGGGTTTCAGTGTTCGCAAAATGTTGCGCAAATTTGACGCATTTGATCATGTTTATGACACCAATCAGCCAGAGATGATGGGCGTTGTTGAAGACATCCGCAAAATCATGGATAACTACTCAGAACGCTATGTAGTTGGTGAAACCTTCCTGGTCGATTCGGTTAATGCACGTACCTACATTGGAGACACAAGGCTACACGCCGGCTTTGACTACGCCTTCTGTAATGCACCCTTCAATGCCCGAGCTTATGGTAAAGAAATCCAATATTGGGATGCGCTTCACGGGGATGATAACTGGCCGAACTATTTTTTCAACAATCATGACACTCCCCGCTCAACTACTCGCTTCGCAAAAGGTGAGGACGATGCGATCCCAAAACTTCTATTGGCAATGCAATTAACTGTTCGTGGAACACCATATCTCTATTATGGAGAAGAAATTGGTATGCGCGACATCACTCTATCACGCTCTCAAATCCAGGATCCGGTCGGAAAGCAATATTGGCCTTTCAACAAGGGTCGTGATGGTTGTCGCTCTCCGATGCAATGGAGCGCTAAACTGAATGCCGGTTTCACCACCGGTATACCCTGGTTGCCTGTAAATCATGACTACACCGTCCGGAATGTAGAATCCCAGGCGGCCTCACCGGCTTCCATGCTGGCTTTCTATAAGAATTTGATCCAACTTAGGCGGGCACACCCTGCCCTGAATGCTGGAAAACTGGAAATGGTTCAGGTTGACAATGAAGATCTGTTGGTCTATCAACGCCAGGCAGGCAAAGAAAAGATGATGATTGTGCTGAATTTTTCAAAAGAGATCAACACCTATCCACTGCCCACACAGGATTTCAATAAGTGGGAGTTGTTATATGCTGGTAACGAACCAATTACCAGCCAGATGGCAGAAAACAATTTGAATCTGCCTGCCTATGGGTTTGGCATCCTCATCTCAAGGTCAGAATAGGAGTCAATTGCAGGAAAGCCTAAGTTCGGCTGACTTTTCCAACGCTCCCTGGGTAAGGGGCAGTGAACCGGGTTTGCTTCCGGAACGCACTTTACCGTTGGAACGCTACTACCCTCCTTACGAGGAGGGCATGGTCAGAAACTGGGTCAGCCGATATGCTTCTCCTGGCTCTTACATCCTTGATCCTTACGGACAGAATCCATTCACAGCCCTGGAGTTAGCCCGGGCTGGTTACCGCGTTCTTGTATCGGCGAACAATCCGATTGCCGCATTCACGCTGCGAGTACTTTCTGGTGCTCCAGACGCAGAAATGATCAGCCAGGCTTTATTGCAATTGAATCAAAACCGGATGCGGGATGGTTCGACACTCGAAGACTATTTGAGCAACTTTTACCGCTTGGATTGCCCTGATCCGAAATGCAAGGCGGAATCCAAATTTGAAGTAGATACCTTTATTTGGTCTGAAGATGGAACTAATCCGCATCTTGCTATTGGCACATGCCAGGACTGTGGTTTTAGCGGTGAGATCGATCTGACACTCGCCAGCCAGGAAACGCTTGGCAGAACCCCTTCCTACGCGCTGACGCGCTCCCAGATTTTGGAAAAGGTTGCTGGTCAGGACCCGCCACTCAGACGCGTGATGGAAGATGTGGTTTCCTTTTACAGCCCAAGGGCACTGGTTGCCTTGCAGATTCTTTTAAGTAAGATCGAGACGACCAATCTGACTCAACAGCAATCCGATGTGCTGAAAGCCATGTGGCTGACTGCGGCAGACCAGGCAAATCAGCTTTGGATCTGGCCAAGAGGAAAGAACCGACCAAGACAACTGATTCGCCCACCGATGTACCAGGAAGTTAATGTTTGGAAGGCATTTTTACGCTCTGCCAGCCTATGGACTCAACCAGCTGACGAAGTTAAACTCCGCGAGTGGCCTAAGCGCGTTCCTCCGACAGGTGGAATCAGCTTATTTGAAGGGCGTTTGCGGGAATTGGCTGAACCTCCGGAAGCAGGCTTGATCAAATTGGTGCAAACCTCACTCCCAAGACGCAACCAGGCTTGGTGGAACCTCTCCGGGCTTTGGAGCGGTTGGCTTTGGGGCAAAGAAGGCGTGAAAACGCTTCGAAACAGCCTCTTAAAACAACGTTACGACTGGACCTGGCATAGTGTTGCGCTCAAAAAAGTATTAGCGCAGTTACCCGGTCTAATTGGACAGGACGTACCGATCTTGCTCCTGACCGCTGAGCTGGACACCCTTTTCTTGTTTGCTGGCATGCTGGGTGCTAAAAACGCCGGGTTGCAACTTCACTCTGTTGCTATAGATGGTGAAAATGAAAACTTACAATGCGTCTGGCGCTTGCCAACTCCAGTTCAACCATCCTTTTTTGAGCGGAGGATCCCGGTTGGAATCCAGGATAGTGGAAGACAAATATTGAGCGACCTCGGTGAGCCTACACAGTGGATAAGATTGCTAACCTACGCAGTTGCCGATCAAATGATTCGGGGAAACCTGGCTGACCGACCCAGACCAAATGAAATGTTGAACGATCTGGAAAGTGAATTTGCGGTGGCATTAAATAATCCTGCAATTTTTCAACGCTTCAATCCTGGATCCACACCAGATACAGGCATGTACTGGCTCTCGAAACCGCCTTCAGAATCCATTAGCGCAGCAGACCTTACCGAACAAGTGATGCTCTCGGAATTGCAAAGTAAGTTAGCGCTAACTTTTGACGAACTACACAACACAATCTACGCACGGCTGAGTGGCATACTGACGCCATCGGATGAATTGATCCGGGAAATACTGGAATCCTACGCCCTGGAAGAAAAATCGGAACAAGGCACTATCTTTCGCATCCTGCCCCGCGAAAATGCTGCTGCCAGGGCTGATGACCTTCGTCAAATAAAATCACTTTTGGAACAGATGGCAGACAAACTCAACTATCGCCGCGAAAGCCGACCGGAACGGATACTTTGGGTGGATCAAAGTGGCACCCCTTTGTACAGCTTCTTTCCCTTAACCAGTGCCCAGATTTCAAAAATTCTAACCATGAACCAGGATCTTCCTGGTCAAAAAATCATTGTTCTTCCCGGAAGTCGGTCAAACCTGATCGCCTACAAGCTCAAGCGGGACCCCAACCTGCGCCTGCTCAATGGCGACAAATGGCAGTTGGTCAAATTCCGCCAGCTGCGCAATCTTGCTGGCAATCCACTATTAAGCCGGGAACTATTCAACTCTCAAATCAGTGGCGATCCACCTGAATTCCACACTTCACAGTTAGCCTTGTTTTAGGCTTGTCAGACTGAGCGCAGCAAAGGATCTTAACAAAGCCTGGTTAAGACCCTTCACTTTCTACACAATAACAATCCTCAGTCTACGGTTCACCAGGCGAAGATGTAGGCTCCTCAGTTGGCACAGCAGGTGGCGTGGGCGTCACGGTTGGTTCCGGAGGAATCGTAGGCGTCGCTGTTGGGGTCATGGTTGCGGTTGGAGTCACAGTTGGTGTTGGGGTTGGGATATCCAGCTGTAAAACCCATTTCTTCTGCACTTCCGTGTTGATTGTGCTGTGCAGTGTCACCCTCAGTGTGATCACATTCACGTCAATATCAGTCATATCCCAGCTCAGAATCTGAGCAGCCGATGTGATTGGATAGGTGATCCAATCAGGTGTTAATGCATACCATTCTGTTGGGTCAGGTCCTTTACCCCAATGGATCTTGAACTGCTTAAAGTTGGCAGTTGCGTCTACCACACCTGCAATAACAAAGGGGTTTTCACTGATAACTGCGTTATCACTCACGCCAACCAATTCGATGATCGGACGGGGGTCATCCAGCCGGCATTCCCGTTCTGGTTTGATCACAATCGGATCCGGAAAGCCGTTATTCTTCGCCCAGTCCCGTCCGGGTTGCGTCCCCAGCCATTTGATGGCGGATTTATCTTCCACGTTGATGGTCAGTGCCTCTTTGGTGAAGCCCGCACACGACGGCGAAGCCTGCAGGTTCGTCCATGAATCGATGGAGGTCCTCAACCAGAGGTCCTCATCTTTAGGTAAAGGCTGCTGATCGGAAGCAAAAATTTCTGTCTTGTATGTGGGGCAATATTCACTCGGTTGTGCGCCTGAGACGGTACAAATGGTGAAGTCAACAACATCAGATGGGCGTGCGAAAGGTGTGGCACTTCCGCCTTTATAGCGGTTGATCCCGGCTTGCATGATCTGCGCCCAAATCGGTGCCGCCCCTTCCACACCAGTGGTGTTGATCATGGGAGTGTAATCGGCATTTCCAACCCAAACTCCCACAACCAGGTCGGGGGTGTATCCCATTGTCCAGTTATCACGATAGTCATTGGTTGTGCCGGTTTTCGCAGCAGCTGGGAAGGGCAGATTCAGGATTGAGTTGTACCCAAACATTGGAGCGCGGGCAGCCGAATCGGACAAGATCGAAGAGATCAGGTAAGCATGTGCGCTGCGAACAACCTGATCTCCAGCCGGCGGTTGGTATTCAAAAAGCACATTACCCTGGTGATCCACCACTTTTGTGATCGCCACAGGAGATATCCTTCTTCCTTCATTGGCAAGCACCTGGAAAGCACCAGTCATCTCCAGTAAGCTGACTTCGCCCCCACCCAGAGTGAGCGACAATCCATAATCTTGTCGATTTAACGAGGTAATACCCAAACGGCGAGCAAAATTAATGAAACCATCCTGCTCCGCGGTATTTGGGTCGTCATAAATACCGACATATTCCAAAGCCTTGACTGCCGGGATATTGTATGAATTCGCCAGGGCATCCCGAACCAACACCGGACCGTGGAAACGACCATCATAGTTGACGGGTTCATAATCCGGGCTGGTGTCAAACGGATCGGTAGAAGGCCTGAACTCGGTAGGCACATCCCAGATGAGCGTTGAGGGCGTCCAATCTTTCTCGAATGCCGCCAGGTAGGTAAGCGGTTTGATAGAAGAGCCAGGCTGGCGGGTGTTGCTAAGCGCCATATTGACCTGTCCACTGATGGCGGCATTATTGAAGTCTGCCGATCCAACCATGGAAAGTATTTCTCCATTAGTTGGATTCATCACAACCACAGCGCCATTTGTGGCGTTCTTGCCAGTCATTTGTGCTAACTGATTGGTGACCGCTTGCTCTGCATCGCGTTGCATATCTGGATCAATCGTGGTGTAGACAGTGAAACCAGAGCGATAAATGGTCTGGGCATCAAATTGGGATTCAAGCAGGGATTGAATAAACACAACCCAATGTGGGAATTGCATGTCGATATTTTGCTTCGTGAATTGATACGCTTCCAAAGCATCCGATGCTTGAACCGTCTGGATGGCATCCAAACAAACCGGCTCCAGGTTTTCACCGATGTGAATACAACCGGTTTCATTGCTCAGTTCGTACATCAACACCATCACCGTCTTAAAACGATTGATGGTCGCCTCACGGTTATTATAGATGTCATAGACGGCCGGTGTTTGAGGGATACCAGCCAGGAAGGCTGCTTGCCAAAGGTTAAGATCGGCAGCCGTGATGTTGAAATAGGTGGAGGCGGCGGCTTCGATGCCGTACGAAAGATTGCCGTAGAAAATTTCGTTCAGGTAAAGTTCGAGAACCTGTTCTTTTGAGTACCGCCGTGTAATTTCTGCCGCAAGAATGATCTCCCGGGCTTTTCTCTCGTAAGATTGCTCAAATCTCTCATCGGCAAGCAGCAACATACGGGCAAGCTGCTGCGTAATAGTGGAAGCACCGGAAACGATTTCTCCGGAAGTATAGTTGGAATATAAAGCACGCGACAAAGCAATCAGGTCAAAGCCAGGGTGATTGTAGTATTCTTTATCTTCAGTGGCAATTGTGGCTGCAATCAGGTAAGGGGAAATTCGCTCCAGCGGAACGTAGGTTCGCTTGCCGGCATTGGGATCTACGATTTCGTAGAGGATGTTCCCATTTCTATCGAGAATGTAGGTGGTTTCAAACTGGGAAGCCCGGGTTTGCAGCTCATCCACCGAAGGCAGCGTGCTGGCGATATCCAGGTATTGTGAAATGGCAAAGATACCACCTGCCAAAAACAATAAAATCAGCACGATCAGCGCAATCAGAATACCCCGACTCAGACAGCCTTTGTTCTTCTTCGTCTTGCGCGGTGGTATGGCGGTCTGACCGCCCACAGGGGTAGGTTGGGTTTTGCCGCTCACCGGTTTTGTGGTTGCCTGAGTTAGAACAGGTGTTGATCTTTTAGGTTTGGTAACCACCAATGGTTGGGTATCATGGGAAACTTCTGTCTCAGCCGGTGTAAAGGCAACCGCATTAAGCGCGGTAGCCTGGGAATCGATTTCTTCTACCGGTTCAGGTAAGACCAGTGCTTGAATTGGCAGGTTGGCAGGGGTTTCAGGTGGAATGGTCTCAATAAAATCCAGATCCATTGCTGATTCCTGAATAACTGGTCGTGGAACGTTGGTTTTCTCCTTATCATCCTGAGCGGAGTGAGGGATCTTCCCTGTGTCAATTGCCCAATGACCGGTCCTGAATTCATCTCCTGGGTTGGAGTAGTTGTTCTGACCATTGAGTTCTTCAATACTCAAGGGTGTCTCTCCGAAGTTTTCCAATTCTTTGAACTGTAGGCCTTCGTCTGTTTTCGGTTGGTCATCAGTGGACTCATCGCCTGTCAATGACAAGCGCTTAGTTAAATTTTCAGATTCGGATGGTTGATTTGTTTCCATGATACCTTCTCTTCCTTACATGCTTTCGATTTTAACATAAAGGCACCAAGTCGAAATTTACTACATTGCATGATGGAGAAAAGCGTCCATCATTGAAAGCTGTTTTGCCATTAATCAAAGATTGAAAGGTAACGTCGTACTGGCAAACCCGCTTGGCAATCTGTCTTGACTCATTTTGAAGACAAAGAGCTGCGGCAAACCAACCATCCCATCACCTATCGCATATAATAAAGATGTGAACATCGGTCCCTTTTTCAGCAATGATGCCATTGGTCTCACATTTGCTGCCGATCAGCAATTCCTTGAAGTCCCAAATGCGTTGGACGCTGTCTGGCAATTGGAGACAGATGATTGTGCGCCAATAAGCTTGATGAGTACGCTCGGTCTACAAGCGCGCAGCTTCCAGATCATGCCGCAGGTCAGCCTGAACAAGATCGCCCAGCAAAGGATCCAGGATTTCTTCTGTCAACCTCGTATCGACCTGTTTTTTTCCAATTATGTCAAGTTGACGGCAACTCCAATCGCTGATGTGAAGGCCATAATTGAGTTTTGGGTGCGAAGTGGAGATTGGATCCAGGGACGAATTTGCATCACCAATCATGGCGAAACCAACATTGAAACCGGTGCAAGGCTCTCTGCAAGGCTGATAACGTTACAGGGCAATTCCGACCTCAAGCCAACACGGCAGGGATTTCAAACAAACCTGAAAGGTCAAACTGGCAGCCTTACGCTCCACCTGGCGATGGAAGGCAGCTCAAAAACAGTGTTGAGTCCCAATCTGGCGTTGGAGCAAAGCAAACATCTCAACCCTGGTCAAACGCTTCAGACCCTCTGGCAATGCGAGATCCATAAGAATGGCGGCGAAAACCAAGATGGATCTAAGAGTTTCCCCAGCAACTGGGATGGTGAAATTGCACGGTTGGAGGTGGCCAACCAGGCGCGCATGGTCCAGATCAGCACACCGCAATCAAATTGGGATGCTGTTTTTTATTCCAACCAGAACCAGGCTTACCAACTTCTGCGCAAAACTACCCCGGGACGCATCAGCCCGGATAAAACCCGCAGCACCCACTCAGCCTTTACACCTACAAACACAGGTTCGCACACAAGCATCTCAGCTTTGGAATTCTGGCAGCTAATAGGCAGTTTGCTGCCTGCCCAGGCTGAGCTTGCGGCAAAATTGCTGGCAGACTACCTGGCACAGGCTGCAGCTGATTTTGATAGAAACCCATTGGTTGCCTTACCTTTCCCTTGTTTGTGCGACCTCGCATGGCGAGTGCATCAGCAGTTCCAGCAAAAAGATTACCTTCTGGAGATTTACCCAACCCTCAAGACACTAAGCCTTGCCTGGTTCACTCCTGAGCATGACCGCGATCAGGATGGGATCCCCGAATGGACAAGCATCGAACAATGCGGTCTGACCACCCTGCCAACATTCAGTCTGGTCAATGATAACGGCATGGCTACGCGCATCAACTTTACCGAACAACTCAACCTGGCAGCTTTACTGGAAATTGAGCTGAAAGAACTGCGCAAAGTTGCACAAATCGCGGAGGATCAAGAGACGCTAAACAGTATCGATAGTCATCTCGTGGTCCTAGATTCTTTCAAGGCTAGTTTTTTGGACAATGGCTATCAAACTGGCTGCCTTGACCGTGAGAGTCATCTCTGGCACACAGGTGAAGTCCTTTACGACGGTGACTGGAAAGCATTTGGCACGAAGTCGATCTATCTTAGGAAAGCGGCACGCTTGAATTTCCGTTTGAAGTCACCTTTGCAACTCAAAAAACCCCCTGTCTTTTTTCTTTACGGAGAAAATGTAGAAGGTAAGCAAGTGGTTGAAGCGATCGAACCCTCCAATTTACTTTGGCTCCCTGGCAGTTTTTTCTACACCACCAACCAAATCTACGCACGAATTGACAAAATCAGCGACCTTCAGATCGGGGAATGCCACCTTCGGATCCACCAGGCAGATTTAGAGAGCCATGACCTGGGAATGTTACTTGCCACATCCATTGATGGTGAGGGGGATGAGAACTACACGGAGAATGGTTTAACGCTCCAGTCAATTTTAGCTTCTACCCATTATGGGCTTCCCGAAGATTTGAACCCGAATGCTGAAAAGAAAGTAGTCAACCTGGGTTGGAACCTCCTGATACTAGCCGACCTTATTCGCAAAGGCGAGGCGGAGGCAGCCTTTCGATTGCTAAGCCAACTTCAGCAGGCACAAATCAACCACCTGAGCCTGGAACACAGTACCACCGATCGCTGGAGCAGCCAAAATGGTCGTTTCCTCGGACTGCGAAATACGATTGGCGGACTGATACCGGTTAGCCTGATTTTAGACCTGGCAGGAATCCGGATTTTTAACGAGAATAAAGTTGGCTTACGAGGACAAAATCCCTTTCCCTGGCTTTTCAAAGTGCAATATCGCGGTCTTGAAGTGACTCGCGATGGGAAAAACGCGACTGTGCGTTACCCGGATGGAAGCATTCAACACCATTTTGGTAGCGCTCAGAAGATATTTAGCAACGAAGCTAAAGATTTAGTCGCGAATTAATGTACAATCCAGTTATGCGCAACCATCTTTTGCGGTTCCTGCTCATCCTCATTACACTCTCAGTGCTAGCAGCTTGCCGCCCTGCCAGCAGCCCGACGCCTATCCCAAGCCTGGTTCCCATCCTAAGTGAAGAGGATTTGCTGCAAACATCGATTGCCCAGGTCACCCGGGCTGCTTATGAAACGCTTGCCTTCTTGCCTACCGCAACCACTACCAGCACGCCAACCTCTCTTCCTCAGATCACCCAAATAGCTACCATCGCCCGAAGTGCTACTCCTGAACCCTCCCCAACCAGCGACTTGCCTTGTAACAAAGCTGGGGCAGGTGTACCTTTCGACATCACCATACCGGATGACAGCCTCATGTATGCTGGTCAGGAGTTCACCAAAACCTGGCGGCTAGTTAACCGCGGAAGCTGCAAATGGACTCGCCTGTACAAACTGGTATTTTTCTCGCAGAATTCCATGAGCGCCCAGTACGAACAATTTCTGAGCGGCGAGGTTTTGCCTGGTCAGGCTATTGACCTGAGCGTCAAGTTTTACGCTCCACTCGCCCCGGGAAGTTACCAAAGCAACTGGATGTTGCAGGATCCTGACGGGAATCTGTTCGGAATCGGATTCAATGCTGACGGACCCTTTTATGTAAAAATCATCGTTACCAACGATCCTACTCCCACGCCTACGATTACACTGACACCTACGCCCACACCGTAAAGCAATTTTCGATATCAAATATAAAAAATTGGTATTCAATTGAGGATTCCGCTTCAAAGCACCTTGCTCTGCTCAAGCCCTCCTTCTTAAACTGAAAAAGATGACCTTTTAACCACACCCCCTCCGGAGGGGACTATGAGGTGGGCTGTTTTTGATGGTGTGTTGATAAGATTTTTTGTTTTATGTTTGGAAAGAATCCCTCTTTTCGGTTAAGATTAGTCTCGCCCAAAGGAGAATTCTATGAAAGACATCAATCCCAACGATCCCGAGAACATGGCAGGTTACATCGCATCCTTGCCAGCAGACCTTTTCAACGCCTGGCAACAAGGTTTGGAGAAGCCTCTGCCTACTTATCCAAAGATCCAAAGGATTTTGATTAGCGGCATGGGCGGCTCTGCCATCGGCGGAGATCTTTTCGCGAGCTACCTGGCGCCTCTTGCTGCCATACCGATAATCTCTCGACGGGATTATGGTTTACCATCATGGGCAAATGGTCCGGACACATTAGTAATATGCTCCTCGCATTCCGGAAACACCGAAGAAACCCTCAGCAGTTTTAAGGCTGCAGGTGAAAGAAACTGTTCCCGATTGGCAATTTCAACTGGGGGCACACTACAGCGGGAAGCCTTGGCATCCGGGGTTCCACATTGGTATTTCAATCACAAAGGACAGCCCAGAACCGCGATTGGCTGGTCATTTGGACTCCTGCTTGCATTGGCAGACCGGTTGAGTCTGATCGACAATCAGCAAAAGGATATCGATAGGGCAGTTGCTGTGATGAATGAGCAATTTCGACAGCTTGAGCCTTCAGTGCCGCTGATCGAAAACCCAGCCAAACGTTTGGCTGGACAGCTTCTTGGCAGGAATATCGCGATTTTTGCTGCAGGTGAAGTGGAAGTTATTGCCCGACGCTGGAAAACGCAGATCAATGAGTTAGCCAAAGCCTGGGCTAGTTTTGAAGGTATCCCTGAAATGAACCATAACACCCTCGCAGGTTTGGTTTATCCGGATGCGCTGTTTGAGAAAACATCAGCAATCTTCCTCCGGTCTGCCTCAGATCATCCCCGCAATCAAAAACGAATCGATTTTAGTATGCAATTTTTCCTGGAAGCCGGCATTGCGGTGGATTCTGTCTTTGCCAAGGGGGATGGCCGTTTAGCTCAGTTGTGGAGTCTGTTGCAATTCGGCGATTACGTTTCTTATTACCTTGCCCTGGATTACGGCATCGATCCAACACCGGTGGACGCCCTGAATGAGCTGAAAGCTGCTTTATCGGAAGAGTAGCTATTTCTTGTCACTCACATACCCCTGTTAGCAGAGGTAAGAGATATTGAGCGTTATTGAGCACGTTGTTGCATTTTTCTGAAGCGCAATTTTTCCGTCCTCTATCTTCAGAAACCAATACTTCAATCGGGTAACCATCTTTTCTACATGGGAACAGGCATGGCTTTATTCTATTATCTCACCCCATAATTACCTCTCTAAAGAGGGGGAACCAATCTCATACCAATCGTTTCCTTGCTTGCTGCCAGACAAGGTTGAACATCTCCGCCGTTAAGCGTCCCGTTTGGGTGTTCTGGCGACTGGGATGGTAAGAGCACAATATCCACGGCAGGTCTCCATGGGAATTGTAAAACGCCCCATGGCCGAATGTGATTTCCTTTTTAGGCAGTATTGAAAATTGAGGTAATTTCAACAGGCTGTCCAAGGCAATTTTGCCCAACACTACCACCCCTTGTAAATTGGGTAAAAGTGAAATCTCCCGCTCGAGCCATGGTCGGCAGGTGGCGAGTTCCTCAAGGGTGGGCTTATTTCCTGGAGGAGCACAGCGACCCGAGGCAGTCAGCCAACAATCGTGCAATTGCAGTCCATCAGCTCGATTCTTCGAGTCGGGCTGATTGGAAAAACCCGCCCGGTACAGAGCTGGAAAAAGAAAATCACCTGAGCCATCACCGGTAAACATCCTGCCAGTCCGGTTGGAGCCATGCGCACCCGGAGCCAAACCAAGAATGAGCAACCGTGCCAGAGGGTCGCCAAATCCTGGTACAGGTTTTCCCCAGTAATCCCATTCAAGATAGGCGCGTCTCTTTACCCTGGCAACTTCTTCCCGCCATTCAACCAGACGAGGACATTTTTTGCATGAGATAATTTCTTGCTCTAATTGTTCCAATTCTTCTTGCATTTCCAAAGTTTACCAGACCTCTCCTGA
>CAZDPK010000015.1:0-24710 GCA_964507335.1 uncultured Anaerolineaceae bacterium
TTTCATTTGTAGGGGTACGGCAAGCCGTGCCTGCCCGGTTAGAACCGTGGGCAACCACGCCTCTCATAAGTAGGGTGGAGTGCCCAACCCTTGTATAACAATTTAAGGGCAGGAGAAGGGCATTACCAAAGGGCACTTCATCCGCCCTATGGTTGATTTTGCCATGTTTTGTTACTTAGATATTCCAAACAAAGCATCATTTTCTACCATTGACCTTACTTCTGACTTGCCGATTTTTGGTCGGCAAGGTATGCTTAATTGATTCAATAAAGAAAATACTGGAGTCATTAATGGATCTTGCCATTCTCTCTGCCAATAAAAATACCCGCCGGGACAGCTGGCTGGACAAACCTGTTTTCCCCTGGTGGCCAGCTTTCACCATCGAAATCCTGATCATCGTCCTGATCCTCGCTCTGACGATCTTCACCCGCTTCTATGACCTGGGCGCGCGCACGATGTCGCACGACGAGATCAACCATGTCGTCCCCGCCTACACTTTTGGCAACTACGTCTACGATCCCGTCACGCACGGTCCATTCCAGTTCCATGCGCTGGCCTTTTCTTACTTCATGTTCGGAGATTCTGATTTCTCTGCCCGCATTCCTGCTGCGCTTTTCGGCATCGCAATCGTTGCCTTTGCCATTTTCGCCTGGAGGCGCTACCTGGGCAGAGTAGGCGGTCTGATTGCCGGAACCCTTTTCATGATTTCGCCTTACATCTTGTTTTACAGCCGCTACACGCGCAACGAGGTGTTCATCGTCTTTTGGGGGATGGTGATGCTGTGGTTGATGCTGCGCTATCTTGAAGACGGGCAGCACAAATGGCTCTACTGGCTGGTTTTCATCACGGCCATGCACTATGCTGACAAAGCCACTTCGTTCATTTTCTCGGCAGAAGCCCTCATCTTCCTGGCTTTGTTGTTTATCGGCGAGGTTTTGAGCAAAGAATGGCGCAATCAACACTCCAAATTGCTCTTCCGGGTGGCGGTGGTTATTACCCTGGCTTTGGTCGTGGTCACAATGGGCTTTTATATGCTGAGCAAGACCTCCGATGCCATCGCAGCAGCCGCAGAAACCGCGAACAACACCAACTTCCCGCTGCTCATCAGCGCGGGCTTGACCGGGCTGGCAATCATTTTCGCCTTAGTCATGCTTTTCAGAGGTTTTGGCTGGAGAAAGCTGAACCATCTACGCAGCTTTGACCTAATCTGGTTGCAACTCATTTTGATATTGCCGCTGTTAACCGCCATCCCGCTGCGTTTGTTGGGTTTCGACCCGACAGATTATTCGCAAACCGGAATCCTGCGTTCAGGGATCGTATTTGTTTTGCTGGCGCTTGTCTCCGTGTTTTTTGGGATGCTTTGGAACCGCAAGGTCTTTTTGCGCAGTATGGCGATTTTCTGGAGCATTTTTATCGTTTTTTACACCACCTTTTTCACTCATGGCGAGGGTTTTTTCAAAGGGATTGTAGGCGCGTTGGGCTACTGGTTGAGCCAGCAAGCTGTAGAACGAGGCACACAGCCGCTCTACTATTACGCTTTTGTGCAAATTCCAATGTACGAATATTTGCCTGCGTTTGGGGTGTTGACAGCTTTTGTGATCGGTCTGCGCAAGCGCCTCTTTTTCGGTTCAACTGAAGATCCCTTTACCACACTGCCTGCGGTAGAAACTGCAACAGAAATCACTGTCGAAGGCGAACCAGACGAGCACCTTGAAGAAGTAACAGAGTCAGAAATTCTGGAAGAGACCGCCGAGCTGGATTTGTTGGACCTGGAAGAGCTGGATGAAGAAGAACCCCGACCCTGGCTTCAGCGGTTTTTCCCGGACGTAGAGGAAGTGGAGCGACGAGCGCCAGAGCTGCCGACCCTGCTTTTGCTGCTCTTCTGGTCTGTGATAAGCCTGCTGGCATTCACCGTGGCAGGTGAGCGCATGCCCTGGCTCACCACGCACATCACCATGCCCATGATTTTGACCAGCGCCTGGGCTTTTGGCTACCTGGTGGAGAATACAGACTGGGAAGAAGTCCGGCAGCGCAAAGGTTGGCTCGTTGTACTGTTGGCAGCAGTTTTCCTGGTGGCGTTCGGCAGCCTTATTGGATCGCTATTTGGCACCAACCCACCCTTTCAGGGCAAAGACCTGGTGCAGCTACAGGGCACCAGCACCTTCTTACTTGCATTGATTGGCACCATCGCTTTTGGCTTCGGATTATTCAAACTCATCAAGGGCTGGACAAGCACCTCCTTTACAAGATTGGTTTTGCTGGTTTTTGCATCCCTATTGGGGCTGCAGACCGCCCGCACAGCCTGGCGGGCAGCCTTTATCGATTTTGACAACGCCCGCGAATTGCTTGTCTATGCGCATTCTACGGGAGACATGAAAAACACTGTCGAGCAGATCGAGACGATCTCAAACCGGCTCTTTGGAGCTAAATCGATCAAAATCGCCTACGATAACGACGTGCGTTACCCCTATTGGTGGTATATGCGCGATTACCCCAACAAGTACGATTTCGGTGCCGAGGTGACCAAATCCTTGCAGGACTACCCCGTCATTGTGGTTGGCACCTCCAACTTTGCCCGTATCGAACCGGTGGTCAGAGATGATTATTACCAATACGATTACAAACGCATGTGGTGGCCGAACGAAGATTTGTATCGAAACTGGAGTTTGAGCCGAATTTTTGATGACCTGAAATCGCCCGCGAAACGCAGCGCGCTGTGGGAACTGTGGTTCAACCGCGATTACTCGGAATACGCGGTGGCATTCAACAACCCCTCGCTCACCCTGGCAACCTGGTCTCCTGCGGATAATGCCCGCATGTTTATCCGCAAGGACGTGGCTGCCAAGATTTGGGAATTCGGGATCAGCCCCGAACCAGAAGCACCGCGTGTTGATCCCTACGAGGGTGGTCTGATCGATCTTCAACCTGAACTGGTGATCAGCATTGGCGGTGAACTGCCCTTCAACGCTCCCAGAGATATCGCCACCGCACCTGATGGAACCCTTTTTGTAGCCGATTCCCGCAATCACCGCATCGTCCACCTGGACACCCAGGGCTTGTTCCTGAATGCATGGGGCGGTTATGGCAATGTGTTGGATGGTGAAATACAAGGCGGCTTGTTCAACGAGCCTTGGGGTGTCGCTGTAGGTCCGGATGGACAGGTGTATGTTGCCGATACCTGGAACCACCGCATCCAGGTTTTCACGCAAGAAGGTGAATTCCTGTGGATGTGGAACACTTTTGATGTGCTAGGAACTGTGGACGGTTTCTGGGGACCTCGCGGTATTGCGGTTGACAAAGATAATCGTGTTTTCGTGACCGATACCGGCAAACAACGCGTGGTCATCTTTGACAGCCAGGGGAATTACCTGACGCAGTTTGGCAGCCTGGGGCTTGAAGCTGGCAAACTTGATGAACCTGTCGGGATCGATATCGCCGAGGATGGGCGCGTCTACATTGCTGATACCTGGAATTACCGGGTACAGGTCTTTGCGCCTGATGCCAGTGGGATGCAATATCAATCAGTAAACATGTGGGATGTCGATGCCTGGAGCAGCGATACCTTGGACAACAAGCCATTCCTTGCCCTGGACGAGACTGGCAATGTTTACCTGACCGATCCGGACCGGGGTAGAGTGATCGTGTTTGACAGTGAGGGTCAGTTCACGCGAATCTGGGGCGGATTTGACAACACCTATACCATGAATATCATCAGCGGTGTCACCATCGGCGAGGATGGCAGCGTTTGGGTCTCAGACGCCTTGAGCAATACCTTGTTGAAGTTTGTTGTGCCGTAAGAGGTTTTGGTATTCTTAGCAAAGACAAGGATCTAAGGTAATTCGTAGTGGGACGGCTTGAAAGCCGTCCCTTGCCTATTCCCTGTTCGCAATAATGCAAGTAGGATGCGCACAACCTAAAGAGGGATTAGATGGGACATTCAAGAATCAATAAATATCTTTCCTGTGCCCAACCGCAATAATCAGGATGGTCACGAGTTCATCCTGAATATCTGCAATCAGTCGATAATCACCAACTCTATAACGCCATTCACCAGAATGATTACTGACAAGTGCTTTGCCTTTCAACCTGGGCTCATCAGTCCCTTCCAGGTTATTTTCCAGCCAATTGAGGATCAATTTTTGTACAGGTTTATCCAGCTTTTTTAGCTGTTTTAGGGCTTTTTCAGCAAATCTTACCTGGTAGATCATTCTTCGATCTCAAGTAATTTTGCAACTTCATCGAGTGAATAGCTTACCGGATTTTTGCGATAATCTTCGATCGCTTTGCGGTAAAGCTCAAGGTCGTATTCGTCCTCAATTTGGGCAAGGATGGCTTGTCGTACAATATCCGAGATAGAGCGACCTTTGTTGCGAGCATAGCGGGCGATTAAGTCTTTATCGTCATTATCGAGTCTTATTGTTACTGTTGTATTCATATTAATCTCCGATTTATGTGTTACATTGTAACACAAATAATTTTAGCAAACAAGATGGAATATAAAATGTTAGGACGGTTTGGATGCCGTCTTCTAAATTGCCAGGTTCAAACCTTAACATAACAGTAACGCAACCCGGTATTTTGACACTAACCCACCCCCTCAATTCCACTACCAAGAGGAGGTAAGAAACATTCTTTTCGTAGGCTGCATTCCTTACTGAGTTAATGAAGGCAGCAGGTTCCTGGTCTGCTGGTATAAGTCACGGTAGACTTTGTAAAGCCGGTCATAAACCTCAACATCAGCAAGGTCAGGTTTCAGGTAGAGAGCGGTTTTATCCCAGATTTTTGCCTGGGATGCATCCTTATAAAGACCCACACCAATTCCTGCCAAAATGGCATCACCATACGCCGCTCCGGAGATGCCCTGGGGAATACGGACATCCACATCAGCGATATTGGAAATCACCTGCATCCAACCCAGGTTCTTCGCCCCGCCGCCAACAGCATTGATCAATCCGACTTTGATGTCTTCTTCAGCAAGTTTTTCGAGATTGTGTCTTATGCCAAAACCAACTGCTTCCAACAATGCGCGGTAGAGATCCGCCTGGGTATGACGTAAAGTCAAACCAAAAAATACACCTTTGGCTGTAGGGTCGTTGATTGGTGTACGTTCGCCTTCAAAATAGGGCAAAGCCACCAGGTTGTTTGCACCAGGTTCAGACATTGTCAACAAATCAGACATCTGTGCATAGGGATTCTCACCTTGCGCTTCAGGGTCCACTCGAAAAACGTTTTCCAAAAACCATTTTGTCAGGCTGCCAACCGTGGCCATCCCTCCGACCACAGCATATTGATCAGGGAATAGCCAGTTGAGCCCCCAAAAGGTTTTAGAACGGGTGTAGGCACTGGTGATGGTGATGATCGAATTACTGCTTCCAAACATGCCCATAGTGTCACCCACAGCATAATTGCCAATGCTCACGGCTTCTGCCGCCGCGTCGATCGTACCGGCTATGACAGGCGTACCCTCGTGCAAACCAGTGATTTCAGCTGCCTGGGCAGTTACACCTCCGATGACAGCGGTTGTCCAGTATTTTTCGGGTAATTTTGCCGTTGGGTTGATGCCAGCAGTGGTTTCATCGATCCAGCTACGCTTTTCCACATCGATGATCGGTGAATAAGTGGAGGCAGTGTAATAATCGATCGATGCCTTCCCAGTCAGCCTGGCAACGATGAAATTCTGACAAGTCAGAAACCACCTGGCTTTGTTATAAACTTCTGGCTCGTGGTGATGAAGCCACAGGATTTTTGGTGCAAGTGCCGAAGAAGAAAGTTCGCAGCCTGCCCGTCTGAAGACCTCATCAGATCCCAGTTCGTCCAGGTATTGCTCAATTTGGGCGGTTGCGCGCGTATCAATTCCATACAGGATTGCTGGTCTGAGGGGTTTGAATTCCTCGTCTACTGGTAAAACGCAAGGTCCAATCCCAGAAACACCTACACCAAGGATGTCCTGGGGAGCAACCCCGGATTCCTGCAGCAGCTCCTGCACTATCTGCACAAATTCACCCCACCAAATTTTTTCAGCGTCCTGTTCTACCCAACCCGGGTGGGGAAGCGAAACCCCATGGGGGATGGTTGCCTGGGCAAGCAGGCTCCCATTTTGGGTTTCGATCAAAACGCCTTTTGAAGATCCTGTGCCAATATCAACGCCTACTAAGTAGTTAGACATCTTCATCTCCTTAGAAAAACAGATTGTTGGGGGTTCCAACAATCTGTTTCTTCAATCAACTCTATTTACTTCCGGATGGCTTTCACAAATCTTTCCGTAATTTCTTTTGGTCGCGTGACGGCACCGCCAACGATGACAGCGACGGCACCATAATCAAGCGCTTTTGTCACCTCATCCGGGTAATGGTAACGCCCTTCTGCAAAGACGGGGATTGGAAGTCTGGATGCAATCTCTCGAACGAGCTCAAGGTCTGGGCCATCCAGCTTGGGGGTGTAATCGGTATACCCCGAGAGGGTGGTTGAAACCACATCCGCCCCTGAAATCATCGCTGCTTCCGCTTCTTCGAAGTTAGAGATGTCTGCCATGATCAGACAATCGGTCTGTTCGTGGATTTTGCGAATCAGTTCCGGCACTTCATCTTCTGGATGGAGGCGGAAAGTGGCATCAATCGCGATGACATCAGCTCCTGCTTCGGCAATTGCCAGGGCATGAGCGATGGTTGCGGTGATGATGACTGGCGTTCCGGGAAACACTACCTTGTAAAGCCCGATAATTGGCACATCCACAGCTTCGCGTATCGCCTTTACATCGACAGGTGTGTTGGCACGAATGCCTTTGGCACCACCCCGAATCGCGGAGATAGCCATTTTCGCCATGATGTCTGAACCAAACAAAGCCTCTTGCGGGGTTGCCTGGCAAGAGACAATCAACTCTCCTTTTACTTTCAAGAGGAAATCTGCTAATTTTTCTGCTCTGCTCATAACGAGTCCTTTGCTTTCTTTGGTTCAGTCTTAGTCAATTTTTATTGGAGCGTCTTTTTCAATCGATTCAATAGCGGCAAGTACCATCTTCAAAGCGGTGATGCCATCGGCACCCGTTGCTGGCACTGGTTTATCGTCGAGGACACAATCGATAAAGGCTTTATCTTCCACATCCAGTCCAGGAGCAGTGGAGGGGAATTTTGAACCAAATTCGGAGTACATCAGCAGACCCTGGCTGGCAAGGTCGATATCCAGTGAGCCTTTGTCACCGATCACGGTCAACTTAAAGTCGCGACCACCAGGATGGGCAGTGGTTAAGTTCCAGCCGATGTGGGCGCAAACCAGGGTACCATCCTTAAATTTGAAGGTGTTGAAGGTTTCATTTTCCTGGGGATGTCGTTTTTCAACGCTGGTTGATTCAGCGGTATAAACCTGCTCAGGTTCAACGCCAAGCAGCCAATGAAGCAAATCAAAGTCGTGAATGCCAAGAAAATGGAGCACACCAATGCGACCACCAAGACGATCTGCCTGGGTGATGACGTTCATGCGACGGGAGTAAACGCTGACAATTTTACCCAGTTTGCCACTTTGAATAATCTCACGAGCTTGAACATAATGAGGTACGAAGCGTAAAGTGAAACCAACCATCAACTTGACATTGGCTTTTTCGGCAGCTTCGATCATGGCCTCGCCATCTTCGATCGTAGTTGCAATTGGTTTTTCAACCAGAATGTGTTTTCCTGCTTGAGCTGCCTCGATGGCAATATCCTTGTGCAGGTGATCGGGTGTCGCGATAATTACTGCTTCAAGGTCTGGGCGAGCCAGGAGTTCTCGATAATCGGTATAACCCTGGATGCTTGTTCCAGCAACAGTTTTGTTTACCAGGTCCTGGTTCAGGTCCGACACACCTACAATATTTGCTTCCCGGAGCCCCTTTAACACGCTAACGTGCTTTCCTCCGATTGCCCCAAGACCAATAACTCCAATTCCTAAAGATTTCATTGTATTGCCTCCATTTAAGATATTCTGTTTATAGTTAGTATCTTCCAGCTTCCTTGTTGTTTTTCAAGGATGCTGTAAGACGCATTGTCAAGAAGAATGTTTGCTGCAATATCTGCATCAATTTCCATCAAAACGCCAATCATTGAGCGGATAAAATCACCATGCGAACAGATTAATACACTCTTACCTTCATTCTGACTGAGGATCTCGCCAAGCACATCTTGTGCACGGCTGCGTACCTGCTGAAAGTTCTCGCCGTTTGGCGGTTGAAGTGTGGACGCTTTGAGTCCTTGTTCCCTGACCATACGTTGAAAGTCGACTGCGGGCATCGCGTCCCAGTCACCGCAATTCCATTCCTGCAACCTTGGGTCAGTTTGCACAGTTAACCCGTGGTGATTGGCAATGGCACTTGCAGTAGCGACAGCGCGTCTTTGATTGCTCGAAAAGATCTTCTCAATAAAGAAAAGGTGCAAATGTTCTGCAATACTGGCAGCTTGGGCCAGACCAACCTTGTTTAAAACACCATCTGATTGCCCCTGCAAGTAGTGTTTGGCATTGGCATCCGTTTGGGCATGACGGACAAATATCAGCCTTGTGACACCGTCAGCAGGCGCACTTTCAAATGGGTTTGTTATGCTCATTTTATTCTTTAATTTTTTCCTCAACTTGTTCAAAAAATACTTTCAGTACAGTTTGAACCACCCCAGGCCTGGCACCAAACATCAATTTTCGGCCGACCACATCTAATGGGTATGCAAGAATGTCTAATTGTGTGGATTCCTCGGTCGGGGAGGAGTATTTGATCTCAAGTTTGCTTCGATCTCCCAAGACCTTCCCTTGTAGTTTTTTATCCATTTGGATGTTTAACATCTTCCCGGTTTCGTCGTGGGAAAGAACCTTTCCGCCCAGCGCGGACGCTACTTTTTTGCAAACTGAGATAACTTTTTCAGCATCAGCATCAAAATTTTTAGTTAATTTGACATCGTAACCCATGATTTCCTCCTAAATTAATTTCACTTGTTGACGAACTTCTTCAACAAGATCCCATTCCGGCATCCTGGTCCCGGATTGCATCGCGGACGCGGTACCGCAAGCGACCCCAAGCATCAGGGCTTGTTCCAGATCGTAACCATGATAAAGCGCAAAACTGAGCCCTGCCACCATGGCATCCCCAGCACCCACCGGGTTGGCTTCCTGGATTTCAGGGGGCAGGCATAATGCTGTGTTATTGCCATCAGTTAACAGTGCCCCTTTCTCACCTGCCGAAATCGCCACAAACTCAGCTCCTACCGAACGGGTAATCCCTGGATTGTCAAGGATCTCTTGCAGGTTTGTGATCTCTCTTCCAGTAAGTTGAGAGAGTTCAAACAAGTTTGGCTTGACAAGTTTCGGTTTAGCTTGCACACCTTGTTTAAGTGCCGCACCACTGGTATCCAAAACAACATCACCACCCAGTTCCTTGATTTTTTGGATCATTTGCTGATAAACAGTCACATCCACTCCGGGGGGTATGCTTCCAGCCAGGACCCACAGTGTACCTTTTGAAGCTTTGTCGGAAATGTACAGGAAAACCTGCTGAAGCTCGCTTTCGGAGATCGTTGGCCCTTTCTCATTAACTTTGATGTGCTTCCTGCCACCAGGCGTGACGACACTGACATTAGTTCGGGTCTCACCGGAAACGGGGATGGATACTACATCGATTCCCTGAGCTTTCAGACCAGCTTCAATTGTCTTTCCGGTCTGTCCACCTAAGAGCCCAACTGCCTTAGAGGGCTGATTCAGCTCTTTCAGCATTCGTGAAACGTTGAAACCTTTGCCGCCAAAATCAAGTTGGATGCCATCTGCAATCAAGACGTCGTTGAAGCGGATATCAGAGACAGTCAGCTGCTTATCCAGCGCTGGATTAAGGGTAATAGTGTAGATCATTTCTTCGTCCCCATCGTTTTAGTTGCCACCGGCTTCTTTTTTAGGCCCATAATGAAACCAATCGTGGCTCCAACCAGGGTGGTGAAGGCAATAACCAAGCCTTTGCCACCCCATTGCTCAAACAACGGTCTTGCTTGCAGCATTGCCAGAAACAGGAAGAACATTCCAAAGGATTTCAGGAAGATCATCAGCTTTTCTTTGGCTGGGTAACCTTTTTTCCAGATCTGAATGACCGTCACCACAACCGCTGAAAGAAGGCTCAAAAGCACAACTGAGCTAAAATCCACCGGGCTCTCCGGAGTTCGATAGAATATGCCATAATAGGCACCTAAAGCTGCTCCAACCAGAACAAACTGCGCGTATAGCCGATAGCCTTGCTTCTTTCCGGAAACGGCTTTCTTATTTTCTGTATTTGTCATACGTTCCAAAATTCTTCGATCAGCACTTTTTCAGCTTCGCGATTCCAGGTATAGTTTGGACCCATTTTCTCAGCAACCTTGGGGTAGGTTTTGGCAACGTCTGCCAAGGATAACAGTGGCAGGTCTGGCAGTTGAGGATAGATGATGATTTTTCCGGTAAAGGTGCCTGCCATCATAGCATCCATGCCAGCTACAGCCTGTTTCAATCCACCAATCGCCGCAACACTGAGGTTAGGGGAAAGCGAACCTGAGCGAGCTTTAGACATTACGATTTTTTGGTCATCAACCGAAGAACCGGATGTTCCAGTCAATTGCATGTTATTCAGGAATATGTTGTTTAGGTCGATATTAATGGTAGTGCCATTAGGAACGCCGGCAAAGAAGTTGAGCATGCCGTTTTTACCTAAAAGTAAGGCCGCATTTTCCATCAATTTAGCGTTGGGCACACAAACAACCACATCATCCGCCATTTTTCCAGCTGAAAGCTCGCGGACTGTTTCAATGAGGTCGACACCCTCTTTACTGGTGTTAACCAGGATTAGTCGCTTGCCGTTCTTTTCAGCGATTGGATCGCCATTTTGACGCAAAGCCTGTAAGCGTTCATCGTTAATGTCTGTTACAACCACAGTTTTGGGACCCGGCACAAGTTCGAGCGAACGCTGAACATGCATCTGACCCATCGGACCAGCTCCACCAACCACCACAAGCAATCCATCTGCCAACAATTCTGAACGGTTTCGTTCTTCACCGTAAGCGGCACTAATTTCTGTGCCCTTGGTGCCAATATAGGTTGTGTAGTGATAATGGATACGTCCAGCATCGATCACAGCCAAACCATCTAGTGGTTGATCGCTGACAATAGTCAGTGTGCCTCTGAAGGCAATCTGTTTGGCAATTTCTGAAACCAGTTCAGCACTGCGCGGTTCGAGCATGATGATGTCATCAAAGCCTTTTCCATTTGTCTTTTCCAGGGCAAAGGCAGCAACCTGATCTTGAGCAAGGGTTCCTACTTCGACCACTTCAGCCTGCGAATGGCTTTTTACCAAATCAAGGATTTGAGGCATGGTGTTGGTCAGGTAGATTTTGCTTGGCTTTTCGAGCCATTGGTCAAATGTGAACACTTTCTCAGAATGGAGGGGTCCATTGATCCACATCAAGCCGCCCTCCAAGGGTGATAAACGGCGTCTTTGAGTATATGCAGCCTCAACGCATGCCCAGGGTTCCGTCAGAGCAGACTCTGAGTACCCCAAATTGCCTTCCACAGAAATCAGATATTCAGAATCATCTGCTTCAAAAATTTCTTTCCCAATCAGGTGATATTGAATCAAGCCGCCAGGGATGGTGTAACCATAAGCAGTGGCAACCTTGTTCACATAAATATCAGGCTGGATCGCCAGTTTTTGCCCGGGTCTGAAGCGGTTTTTGAGTTCCTCGCCTACCTTGATAACGGTAAAGGCGGCTTCATGACCGAGCCTGGTAGGTTGGACCGAGAGATCCCGGTTATATAATTTGGGATGCTGTCCGCCTTGTTTAATCAATTTAACATCCGAAAAGCACAAGCCTACCGCATCCACCCTGACCAAAATTTGATCCGGACCTGGTTCGGGCATTGGGAAGAGTTCAGGTTTTCCATCACGACCGACATTCTCCAAACCCGCCCCATACATGTTCCATCCCGTCACTTTATCGGGAAGGGGATAATCTAATTCAATATAAGTTCGGAATTTTTCGTCCATCTCAAGTCCTTTCCAGATAAAGGTGGTAACTTATGCCGTTAAGGCGTCGATAATGTCTGATTTTTTAGTGGTCTTTGACAAAAATTCCACTCGGTCAATTTCGTCAACCACATTGGCAAGATTCTGCAAAATACCGATATGTTCTTCAAATGTCGCTGCAATTCCAACCACCAGGTAGACAAGCTCTCCCTCTTCCCATGCTACTCCCTCAGGAATTTGAAGTACCGAAATGCTGGTCTCTTTGATGTACTTCAAATCTGGGAATTCTCCATGGGGGATGGCAACCCCATTACCGATCAAGGTCGACATAGTCTGTTCACGCGCCAGCATCCCTTTTACGTAAGGGGCTTCTACGCGCCCAGCCTGTACCAATAATTCACCAGCAGCTTGAATTGCTTCTTCTTTGGTTTGAACTTTTGAATCCAACTGAATAAGTTCTTCTATTAATATACGTGACACGATAACCCTCCTATTGGGCAAGCCTTAGGCCATGAAATGTTCATAGTAGCTCTGAGGAATCGTTAGTTCGCGACGATTTCCTTGCCGTCCTTGATGTCTGCTACCAGTTTGTCGAACAATGGGTCATTGAAGAAAAACTTGAAACTCACCACGACCGCTTCTGGGGCTCTCGACTTAACTGATTTTTTTACTCCCTCATGGCAGATGATGAATTTTGTTTTCGGGTCAAGATTTGTGACAGCTTTATGATAGATCTTGATATTGTTCAGTTTAGCTGCCTGCAATTTCTTTTTCATTGCATTAACTGTCATTAGACTTGATCCAATGCCAGCTTCACAGGCGACCACAATTTCTTCAATATCTTTTGCTTCAATTTTGTCAGTCATGACTATGTTTCTCCAAACTGTGTTCAGGCAACCAGGTTGCCTGAACACGTTTCTATTAATAAACTAATCCAAATTTTCCAATTATTCTTCGACGACTTCTTCTTCTTCTTCTTTGACGGGGAACCGCTTCAGGATAACCCAGCCAACCAAGAAGGATGCGACCGCACCAATCAAAACGCCCGTCAGAACCTGGAAATGCCAGCCTTTGGGGGTCATGGCAATATAGGCAAAGATTGAACCTGGTGATGGGGTGGCAACCAAGCCAGCATCAGTGACTACCCACCAGAGGTTGGCGAGGATTGCGCCAGCGTACATGGCAAGAATCATGATGGGGTGAGCAAGCACGTAGGGGAAATAAATTTCGTGAATGCCGCCGAGGAAGTGAATGACAATCGCGCCGGGAGCGGACTGCTTGAGCATGCCCTTACCAGCAACAGTGTAGGCCAACAGCAGACCCAAACCTGGACCAGGATTGCTCTCGAGCATGAAGTGAATAGCGCGGCCAGTCTCTTGGGAAGCAACTGCGCCCAGAGGAGCCAGAACGCCAATATTCAATGCATTGTTCAGGAAGAGGACCTTGGCGGGTTCGATGATCAAGGCTACCAGGGGCAGCAGCTTGATATCAACCAGCCACTGGACAACGGAGCCAAAGGCATTGCTGATGGCGGTGACAACCGGGCCAATGACAACCATGCCCAACAGGACCAACAGGGTACCGATGATGCCCATCGAGAAGTTGTTGATAAGGAGCTCAAAACCAACGGGCATGCGAGGTTCCATCCACTCATCAAATTTCTTCAGAACGAAGGCAGAGAGGGGACCCATAATCATAGCGCCGAGCAACATTGGTATGGAAGTTCCAACGACAGTACCCATGGTTGCCAGAGCACCCATGACACCACCGCGCTGACCATGAATCATGTGACCCGCAGTGTAACCGATCAGGATCGGCAAGAGATATACGAGGATTGGGCCAACAAGCGCCGCAAACTTTTCATTGGGAATCCAACCAGTTGCAATAAACATGGCTGTGATCAGGCCCCAGGCGATAAATGCACCGAGGTTGGGAACAACCATCGAGGCCATAAAACCGCCGTACTTTTGGATTTTTTCTTTCATGATTTCTCCTAGTTATATTTGGTTAGTAACGAAAATTAAAAAACACGATACAAAGGGACAAATAATGTACGAAAACCTCCTTTCAAAACCAATAGTTATTGTGTAAGGTTATAAAGAACGGCGCAAATCAGTGCGTTAAAAGTAATTATATACAAATCGAGAAAAACCGCAAGAGACAACTTCGATTTTCTTTAGTGCGTACGTTAATTCTAACCGAAAATCCAGTTTGTTAATGATTGCTTCAAGCAATCTCCGGAGCAGGCGTGAATGCAGGTCTTAAATAAGCTGCTGCTTCTACAAGAGCTCAATCAAGCCGAGGTGCGCAAGACGCAAAGTTTCAGCATCCATTTTCTCAACTTTGCGATCATAAGTTAGAAAACCATTGATCTCGGTCTCGATATCGGTAGTCTGGGTGTAAATAGCAGCGCATAAACCTTTGGGTATCAGTGGTTTTACTTGTTGTTCCAACAAATTCAGATAAGCTGCGGTAAGTGATGTTTTATCCGGATAATGACCGTAACCGAAGCGTTTGCGTTCGGTATAGACATGGCCGGGCACCTGCATGGTGTAGCCGCCGAATTCGGTCACCGCTAAAATGCGCTCATCCGGCACGCGGGCGCTCAGAGGTTTCACGTAGACATGCCGGCTCTGGAAATCACCGCCACCTTGGTCAAACCAACCCGAGGCATGGTCAACCAGTCGGGTTGGGTCAAGCAATTTAACCCAATCAGCGATGCGGATCGCCTGAAACTGCCCCCAGCTTTCGTTAAAGGGTACCCACACGCCGATGCAAGGGCTGTTGTAGAGCGTCTCGACCAGATCCTGAAGTTCAGCACGGAATTCTTCCCGGTTTTGGGGGTCTTCCCGACCAAACCGCTTGAGACGGCGCTGGTCGTAGCGATGGATACCAGATGTGAAAGTAAACATCACCACAGCGTCCTTGGTGGTGCGTCCACCGTTTGGCATATCCTGCCAGACGATCAATCCCAGTTTGTCGCAGGCATGGTACCAGCGCAGAGGCTCAACTTTAACATGCTTGCGGATCATATTGCAGCCAATTTTCTTGGCATATTCGATATCGAACAGCATAGCTTGTTCCGATGGTGGGGTGTAGAGCCCTTCCGGGAAGTAACCCTGATCCAGAGGGCCATACTGAAAAATCGGTTCGTTGTTGAGTGTGAAACGCCAAAGACCTTTTTCATCTTTGGTTTTACCAAACTTGCGCATGGCAAAATAGCTTTTGACCTGGTCAACCGGTTCATCGACTTCAACGATTCGTACTACCAGGTCGTAAAGGTGAGGATGATCAGGGTGCCAGAGTTTGGCGTCAGGCAAATGGAATACCAGCGTGCTTTTTGGACCACTACGCACTCGTCCAACTTCCTGACCTTCAAAGCTGGCAATCGCTTCGATCTGGCAAATGCTCTTCAATGTTGCCTCACTGACTTTAACCTTCAGTTCCAGCATGTTTGTATCGATTGACGGAGTGATCTTAAGTGAACGGATGTGCCGCTTTGGCAAGACTTCCAGCCAGACGGTCTGCCATATTCCTGAGACCGAGGTGTACCAAATGCCACCTGGATGCAGCCGCTGTTTACCCTTTTGATGCATAGCCGCTTCAGTTTCATCCTGGACCATAACGATCAATTCGTTTTGCCCTGGCTGAAGCGCAGAGGTGATGTCAAAGCTGAAGGGCAAATAGCCGCCCCAGTGATTGCCAACCTGAGTCCCATTGACCCATACCTGGCAAGAAAAATCCACGGCGCCAAAATGCAGCATCACAATCTGCTCTGGGCTGTATTCCACTTCGAACTGGCGTCTATACCAGAGTTTTTCGTCTGGCTGCAGAACGCGTTCAACCCCGGAGAGTGCCGATTCTGGGGCAAAAGGCACCAGGATTTTTCCTTCAAACTGGGCAGGCTGAGGTAAAGAATTGGACTGAATGCAGTAATCCCACCAACCATTCAGGTTTTGCCAGCTTTCGCGCACCATTTGAGGTCGGGGATATTCCGGAAGAGGGATTGGCTGGGCGGGTTGCCATGGGGTTGTCAGTTTATCAAATGTGTGGTTTGTCATTAAGCTCCATTTTACCAATAGTTTGTTCAACAGAACACAGCTTCCTATGAGCAACCTTATCACAGCACGAAAGAAGGAAGGTGGTCAGTGAAATCTCTTCTGGAACCGCTCAATGTTTTGGACCTTTCAGCGTGTATAATTTGGCTCATGCCTGAAATCGTAGCTCTGGACATTGAAACAACGGGTCTAGACCCGAAAAATGACTCGATCATTGAAATTGGAGCGGTGAAGTTCAACGACAATCGTGTGATTGCTGAGTACTCCAAACTGATCAATCCCCGCAAACCGATCAACCAATTTATCACCAATCTGACCGGCATCACCAACAGTATGGTCATGAACGCGCCCTTCATTATTGATGTATTGCCTGAAATCCATGACTTCATTGGTGACGCCATCATTTTGGGTCAGAATATCGATTTTGACCTGAGTTTCTTCCATCGCTATGGTCATTTCAAAGATAATCCCACCATTGACACATACGAATTGGCGGCAGTGCTCATGCCAACTGCCTCCAGGTACGGTCTTGGTTCACTGGCAAGACAGCTGGGCGTGGTGCTTACAAACGCGCATCGCGCTCTGGATGACGCCAAGGCCACTATGCAAGTTTATCAACAGCTGATCAAAAAAATCGCAGATCTCCCGGTTGATCTGGTGGCAGAGATCCTGCGTCTGAGCAAAGGGCTGGGTTGGCAGGGCGAATTGCCCTTCCGCTGGACCATGAGAGCCATGGCAGATCAGGGTATCCAGCCCCGCCGGCTCAGCCAGGATGGCGAAGACACGGTGTTCAACCTGGAGCGTGCCCCGCGCACAAAAAGCCTTCAGCCTAATGAAACGCTCGTGCCGCTGGACGGCGAAGAGATTGCCAGCACACTGCAACCCGGTGGCGCTTTCTCCAAATACGACCGTGATTTTGAACATCGCTCCCAACAGGTGGACATGCTTCTCTCGGTCTGCAACGCGCTTAATCGCGGAGACCACCTGATGGTGGAAGCAGGAACAGGAACCGGTAAGTCATTGGCATATCTGATCCCGGCTGCCTATTGGGCGATGCAAAACGGTGAACGGGTGGTGATTTCAACCAATACTATAGCCCTGCAGGATCAACTGATTGAAAAAGACATCCCAGACCTGATTCAGGCTCTGGATATCGACTTGAAAGCTTCCGTCCTGAAAGGAAGAAACAATTATCTTTGCCCTCGCAGGCTGAAATTAATGCGTCGGCGGGGTCCCGAAAACGTGGATGAACTGCGTGTGCTTGGCAAGGTGCTGGTCTGGCTGCAAAGCAGCCGCAGCGGAGACAGGCGTGAAATCAACCTGAACGGACCGGTCGAGCGAATTGTTTGGTCGCGACTTTCAGCCGAGGATGAAGGCTGTAAGCTGGAGACCTGCCTCAAAAGCACTGGCGGTGCCTGCCCCTTCTACAAAGCTCGCATGGCAGCTGAAAGCGCGCACATTTTAGTAATCAACCATGCCCTGCTTCTGGCCGACGCCGCTGCGGAAAATCAGGTTTTGCCTGACTTCAATTACCTTATCGTGGATGAAGCCCATCACCTAGAAGCTGCCACCACCGATGCGATGAGCTTCAGCTTACGAGCTGTGGATGTGAACCGTACCGTACGAGAGCTCGGTTCCAGCGAACAGGGTATTTTAGGTCGATTGGTCAGTGTCGCAGCACCTGCCTTGATGCCTGGAGATCTGGCGGTTCTGTTGCAATCCGTTAACGCTGCCGCCGAACGTGCTTTTCGCTTCGATACGGGCATGACTGCCTACTTCAAAGCCCTCGATTACCTTATGGAAGAAGTGCGTGAGGGAAAGCCATTGGGTACCTACCCACAAAAGACTCGCATTCTGCCATCTACGCGCATGATACCAGCCTGGCTGGAGGTGGAAATGTCCTGGGAACAGGCAAAAGGCGACCTGGAAGAATTGCTAAAAATTCTTAAGATGATTCGCAATTCGGTGCAGGGCGTGGACGGCATTGCACCTGAAGATGCTGAAGATGTTTTTGGAACGCTGGCACGCTCAACTCAAACCTTGAATGAAATCGATTCCAAACTTGAGAATCTGACCATGTCCCCCACGGAGGACCAAATTTATTGGGTAGAAATTGATCCCCTTCAGCTGCGTATGACACTCCAGATTGCACCTCTTCATATTGGTAACCTGATGGAGAAGTACCTCTGGCACGAAAAAGCCAGTGTAATCCTGACTTCTGCAACCCTTACAACCCATGGTGAGTTTGATTACCTCAAACTCAGGCTAAACGGCGCTGATGCCTACGAATTGATGGTGGGTTCGCCCTTTGATTACGAAGCTTCTGCCATGGTCTATATCCCCCAGGACATCCCGGAACCGACCGATAATTACGGGCATCAAAAAACCCTGGAAGACACCATCATCCGACTGGCGCGGGTCACAGGCGGGCGAATGCTGGTTTTGTTCACCTCTTATGCCCAATTGCAGAAAACCTCACAGAACATTCAAAATGCTCTTCAAAAAGAAGACATCCAGGTTTTTGAGCAAGGAGAGGGTGCCTCAGCAACCGCTCTTCTCGAGACCTTCAAGGAGAGCCCCAGGGCGGTTCTTTTGGGCACACGCTCGTTTTGGGAAGGCGTGGATGTGCCAGGAGAGGCGCTGCAGGTACTGGTGATTGCCAAATTGCCTTTTGACGTGCCCAGTGATCCCATCGTCGCAGCACGATCAGAAAGTTTTGATGATCCATTTAATCAATACATGCTCCCGGAAGCGATCTTGCGCTTCAGGCAGGGCTTTGGACGCCTGATACGAACTCAAACAGACCGCGGAGTGGTCGCGATTTTGGATAAACGCATCCTGAGTAAGCAATATGGCAAACTGTTTATCGAATCGCTGCCTCGCTGCAATACCATTCGGGGAAGTGTCTTGAATCTGCCTGAAAAAGCAGCCAAATGGCTGAATTTGTAAAGTTACGTTTGTAGAGGGTCTCTCTACAGAATGATTGACATTCTCCTCGTTAGTGGTTACACTTTTCCTCGTCAAGCTTGTAAGAACAAGTATACATATGAAGGAGATTTAAAATGGCTTATAGTTTCAAAAATTCAAAAGGTAAAGAATACTTTCTGCATGTAAAGAAAGTAACGCGCGCTTCGGGTAAAGAGACCGAACTTTATTATTTCGCAACCGATATCCGCAAAGGTCAGGAAGTTGACAAAGTGCCTGCTGGTAAAGAAGTAGTCGAATTGGCATCTGGTCTGCCCGTTCTGAAGAAGAAGTAAATTCAAATCAGCTCTGAAAAAACACCCCGCGATTGCGGGGTGTTTTTATTTGTCTTGATAGATTAACAAGACATGCTTTGTCAGGACGGAAGTTGTTTGGGCGAGTCTTGGACCCTCCTATACATTCATACCGGCAAACAACCCCATTCACAAAAGATCTCGTCTGGCATTGGAATTGCAACTAAAAGGACAAGAAGTATGCGTATTGTTAGGAGACTATTATGAAGAAATCTGCAATTATCTTGTTCGTCCTTATCCTGCTGGCACTGGCTGTTGCCGGTTGCTCGCGGTCGGCTTCGAAGGCGCCAGAGGTGACGCCTGAGTTCATGGAACAAGTGGGCACCCTTTTGCCTGTTGACCAACAAATTTACAATGCCACCATGACCGCCCAGGCGATCATTGAAGAGTTCAACATGCCAACCCAAATGGTGCAGAATGCCCAGGGCACCCCGGTAGCAATTACCCAAATGCCCCCTACAGCCATCCCAACCTCAACCCCCACCAGCGCTCCCACCCCAACACTGCAGGCACTGACACGCCCTCAAAGCTGGGCAGTCCAGGGTGGTGAGACCGTCTATTGTCTCTCACGCCGATTCGACGTGGACCCCGGGGACATGCTGGCAATTAACAATCTTTACGCTGGAAGTATGTTGAATATCGGTGATGTCCTTCTTGTTCCTCAAACTGGTTCCTGGCCTGGTGGTGACCGTCAGATTTTGGCGCATCCGGATACATGGACGGTTACACCCGGCGAGACTGTTTACGAGATTGCTTGTGCTTATGGCGATGTTTGGCCTGAGCATATCATCCAGGCAAACGGCTTGTCAGAACCTTATGATCTGACTGGAATAGAGACTCTTCAGATCCCTTGATTAAAAGCAAGTTAGAATAACAGGAGGCGCAAGCCTCCTGAATTTTTTAAGGAGAAAATTATGGTGGAGACAACGATCGTCAGCAGAGAACAGTATTTGCAAGCACATGCTTTCAACCTTGAAAAGGTACGCCTGGCAATGCCGGATGGCAGGGAGCGGACTTATGATCTGGTTGATCATGTGGATGCGGTCACAATCTTGCCTATTGACGATGAGGGAATGGTCTATTTTGTACGTCAATATCGCGTCGGCGCTGAAAAAGAGCTGCTCGAACTGCCTGCGGGCGTGATGGACGAAGGTGAGAACCCTCTTACGACAGCTCACCGCGAGTTGCAGGAAGAAATCGGTAGAGACGCCTCGCACCTGGAAAAAATTGGTGGTTTCTTCATGGCTCCCGGTTATACCAGCGAGTATATGCATGTGTTCTTTGCTACGAATTTGAGTGAGCATTCCCTCGAACAGGATGAAGATGAATTTTTGAGCCTGGTCAAAGTTGACCTACGCGAAGTATTTGGCATGATCCGGTCTGGACAGATCGAGGATGGAAAAACCATCTCCACTTTCCTTCTGGCTTTGCCACTGCTGAACGATTTGCTGATAGCGGCAAACTAAGTTGTTTTGGAAACCAAGCCTGGCTGACAAATTGCTTGCCAAATCAAAAAGCCTCAGTTATAATGCTGTTTCCTTGGGCGGTTAGCTCAGTTGGTTAGAGCGTTGCGTTGACATCGCAAAGGTCGTAGGTTCGAGTCCTATACCACCCATCGAAAACATCCTCTTTGAGGATGTTTTTTTTATTCCTCAAAGTTCAAGGAAATTGGTTATGGATTTTGCCTGATGTAAAAACATCTTGACAGTATTTTTTTCAAATGGTAATATCACAACAATGGGTATTGTTACCTCTATCTACCCATACTGACTGTTTGCTTGGAACATACCAGACTGGTGATGTGGAGAGCTGGTCGAAGTATTTTCCAAAAGACACGTGTTTATCGCCAAATCCTTTTAATTAATTGAATAAGGAGTAATAGATGAAAAGAAAGAAGTTATTCGTTCAACTGGTACTGGTAATCATGAGTTTTATGTTGATCTTCTCAGTAGCAGCCTGCCGCACAGCAGAACCAGCCGCCACAGATATGCCTGTTGAGGAAGAGGCACCTGTTGTAGAGGAACCCGTTGAAAGGTCCTACAAAATCGGGATCATGACCGGGACCGTTTCCCAAGGTGAAGAGGAATACCAGGAAGCCATGAACCAGATCGCGAAATATGGCGATATGATCGTTCATGCCACCTACCCCGACAACTTCTCAACCGAGACAGAAACAACCATCTCACAGGTAGTGCAGATGGCCTCCGATCCTGAGGTGAAGGCAATCGTCTTTGTGCAGGCCATCCCCGGTGCTGCAGCAGCCATTGAAAAAGTGCGCGAAACTCGCCCTGACATGCTGTTTGTAGCCGGTGTGCCCGCCGAAGATCCTCCCATCATCGCCGAGAAAGCAGACATCGTCCTGCAGGTGGATGAAATTTCGATGGGTCGTACCATCCCCGAACTGGCTGCCCAGATGGGTGCCAAGACCTTCATTCACTACTCATTCCCACGGCATTTGTCCTATGCGACCATTGCCCGCCGACTTGAGATCATGAAGGAAACCTGTGCCGAACTTGGTATCGAACTGGTGGAAGTCAATGCCCCAGATCCTACCGGTGACGCAGGCGTCTCGGGTGCACAGCAGTTTATTACCGAGGACGTTCCACGGCAAATCGCTACCTACGGCAAGGATACAGCTTTCTTCTCCACGAACTGTGCCATGCAGGAACCCCTCATCCGAACCATTTGGGAAAATGGTGCTATCTATCCGCAGCAATGCTGCCCCAGCCCCTATCATGGGTATCCCGCTGGCTTGAATATTGATGTCAAGGGTCATGAAGGTGATGTGCAGTACATGCTCGATCAGATCGCCATCAAACTGAAGGAAAAAGGACAGGAAGCTCGTATGTCCACCTGGGGTGTGCCGATCAATATGCTCATGATCGACGCCGGTGTCCGTTACGCGATCAAATTCGCCGAAGGTGAAGTCACCGATCCCGGAGACACACAAGCTTTTATCGATACTTTGAACGAAGCGTCGGCTGCACGTGGTCTGGGCAACCTGACTGTTTCTAATTACAACGAAGACGGCGTTAACCTGCCTAACTTCCTGATGCTGTTGGCCCCTTACTACGACTTTTCACAGAATACTGCTGCCGCTGCAGTTGAAGCAGAAGTAGAACCCTACAAAATCGGGATCATGACCGGGACCGTTTCCCAAGGTGAAGAGGAATACCAGGAAGCCATGAACCAGATCGCGAAATATGGCGATATGATCGTTCATGCCACCTACCCCGACAACTTCTCAACCGAGACAGAAACAACCATCTCACAGGTAGTGCAGATGGCCTCCGATCCTGAGGTGAAGGCAATCGTCTTTGTGCAGGCCATCCCCGGTGCTGCAGCAGCCATTGAAAAAGTGCGCGAAACTCGCCCTGACATGCTGTTTGTAGCCGGTGTGCCCGCCGAAGATCCTCCCATCATCGCCGAGAAAGCAGACATCGTCCTGCAGGTGGATGAAATTTCGATGGGTCGTACCATCCCCGAACTGGCTGCCCAGATGGGTGCCAAGACCTTCATTCACTACTCATTCCCACGGCATTTGTCCTATGCGACCATTGCCCGCCGACTTGAGATCATGAAGGAAACCTGTGCCGAACTTGGTATCGAACTGGTGGAAGTCAATGCCCCAGATCCTACCGGTGACGCAGGCGTCTCGGGTGCACAGCAGTTTATTACCGAGGACGTTCCACGGCAAATCGCTACCTACGGCAAGGATACAGCTTTCTTCTCCACGAACTGTGCCATGCAGGAACCCCTCATCCGAACCATTTGGGAAAATGGTGCTATCTATCCGCAGCAATGCTGCCCCAGCCCCTATCATGGGTATCCCGCTGGCTTGAATATTGATGTCAAGGGTCATGAAGGTGATGTGCAGTACATGCTCGATCAGATCGCCATCAAACTGAAGGAAAAAGGACAGGAAGCTCGTATGTCCACCTGGGGTGTGCCGATCAATATGCTCATGATCGACGCCGGTGTCCGTTACGCGATCAAATTCGCCGAAGGTGAAGTCACCGATCCCGGAGACACACAAGCTTTTATCGATACTTTGAACGAAGCGTCGGCTGCACGTGGTCTGGGCAACCTGACTGTTTCTAATTACAACGAAGACGGCGTTAACCTGCCTAACTTCCTGATGCTGTTGGCCCCTTACTACGACTTTTCGAAGTAAGATGCCTTTGACTATTAATTAAACTCCACAGAGCGCCGGCTTGCGCTTCGCAAGCCGGTTCTTCTTTTTGAAACAGAAGAAGGAGGTGTAGTATTGGACAATCAATATTTATTGTCGATGAATAATATTTCCAAGGAATATTACGGCAACCGTGTGCTTAAAAACGTTAACCTCAATGTAAAACCAGGTGAAATCCACGCCCTGGTCGGAGAAAACGGAGCCGGCAAATCCACCTTGATGAATATTCTCTTTGGCATGCCTGTGATTTATTCAACAGGTGGTTTCGAAGGGGAAGTTTACCTCAACTGTGAATTAACCCACGTGGATTCTCCTCATGAAGCAATGAACTGCGGCATCGGGATGGTTCACCAGGAATTTATGTTGATCCCCGAGTTTACAGTTACCGAAAACATTAAACTGGGTCGGGAAATTGGCGAGAAGACCGCACTTAGCAGGTTTTTTGGCAGTTTGCTTGACAAACTAAACTGGAAGCAGATGTCCAAAGATTCCCGAAAAGCGCTGAACAGCATCGGGATGATGAATATTGAAGAGTACACTAAGGTCGCTGGGATGCCGATCGGTTATAAACAATTTGTTGAGATTGCACGCGAGATTGACAAATCGGGTATCAAACTTCTTGTTTTTGACGAGCCCACTGCGGTTCTGACAGAAAGCGAAGCCGATCGTCTGCTCGAAATCATGCGGCTGATCGCCCAAAAAGGTATAGCAATCATTTTTATCACCCATCGTCTTACCGAGGTAATGGCTGTTGCTGACAGTATGACCATCTTAAGGGATGGAGAATTCGTTGCCAGGAAGGAAGTCAAAGATACTACCCTGGCAAATATCGCAGAACTCATGATCGGCAGAAAAGTTGAGAAACTGGTCGAAGATGATTTATTGGGGGAACGAGAAATATCGGACGATAAAATTGCACTCGAATTCAAAGATTATTTTGTCGATATGCCTGGTGAACGAGTTCGGGGGATGGACGTCAAAATCCGGGAAGGTGAAATTTTTGGATTTGGCGGACTGGCTGGTCAGGGGAAAATTGGTGTTGCCAACGGTATTATGGGTCTTTATGACACCGCAGGCGAAGTATTAGCCTTCGGAAAACCATTGGATCTTTCCAAGTTAGGAGAGGCTCTGCGCAATAGCATCGCTTTTGTATCAGAGGATCGCCGGGGTGTTGGTCTGCTGCTCGGCGAATC
>CAZDPK010000015.1:24810-33689 GCA_964507335.1 uncultured Anaerolineaceae bacterium
CCAACACGCGGCATTGACATCGGCGCGAAAAAACTGGTTTTGGAGTATCTGACAAAAATTAACCGGGAGATGGGCACAACCATTGTGATGATAAGCTCAGAATTGGTCGAGCTCAGATCCATTTGTGACCGCATCGCGATCGTTTCGGAAGGTACTGTATTTTCAATTATGCACCCAGATGATCCGGACGCAGCCTATGGTTTGGCAATGGCTGGTGTCAGGGAGGAGGTCGGATCATGAAAACCTTGAAGACTCTCTACGATAACATTGGTTTGCCAAGATTAATCATCGCTTTGTTTTTCATCCTGCTGGTTGTTGCGTCACTTCTTCTTGGCTTTTCGCCAGCCGCATTATTCAGCGACGTCGTCAGGCGCTGGTTGATGTATGGAACCCTGGTGTTAGCCATGGTGCCCGGCATTCAAAGCGGAATTGGGCTCAATTTTGGCATCTCACTGGGTATCTCATCGGGTTTGTTGGGTGCTGTTTTGGCAATGGAAGTCGCCTTTGTCAGAGACTGGAGCGGTGCTTATGGTGCCGCTGCGCCTTGGATGATTTTGCTTCTGGCGCTAGGCCTCGGAGTTTTCTTCGCTGCCATTGTAGGAACACTTTATGGCATGCTGCTTAACCGGGTGAAAGGCTCCGAGATGACCGTCTCGACCTATGTCGGTTTTTCAGTGATCGCGTTCATGAACATCGTCTGGCTCTCACTATCTTTCAAGAATGGTGAGTTGAGCTGGCCGTTGCAGGGGCAAGGTTTACGCAACACCGCCAGCCTTTCGGGTAGTTTTGGCGGTCTTTTGAGCAACCCTGATGTTGTGCAAGCAACTCAACCTCAATGGCTGCATTGGTTAGCTTTTAAGGTCGGTGACTTCACGATCCCACTCGGATTGATCCTCGTATTCGGTATGCTATGCTTTTTTGTATGGCTCTTTCTCAGAAGTAAAAGCGGTATCGCCATGAGTGGCGCAGGTGAAAACCAGCTGTTCACAACTTCGTCCGGCATCAACGTCGATCGCAAGCGTATCCAGGGAACGGCGATCTCCACCGTTTTAGGTGCTGTTGGTATTATCCTCTACGCCCAAACCTATGGCTTTTTGCAGCTTTACAACGCACCGCTTATGATGGGCTTTGCCAGCGTCGCTTCAATCTTGATTGGTGGTGCTACCATCCGGAGGGCGCGGATCTCGCACGTGTTGATCGGGACCTTCCTGTTCCAGGGCATTCTGGTAACTGCCCTGCCTGTCGTTAACGAGGTGGTCGAAATTGGCACATTGCCAGAAGTCTTGAGGATCATCATTTCCAACGGCATCATTCTTTATGCCTTATCCAAGACGAAAGGAGAAAACCAATGAATCAAAAACCGAACGTTCTCAAAAAAGTTGGTTCATTCCTCTTCGACAACAAAGTAATGATCGCGTTTGCGATTATCTGCTTGGCTGCCATTAAGCTTTCAGGCAGCCCGATGACATTCATCGTGGATGGCGTTTTTACCCGGATCACGCGTAATACCTTTACCGTGCTGGCTCTGATCATCCCGGTTCTGGCTGGCCTAGGCTTGAACTTTGGTATCGTCATTGGTGCTGTTGCAGCCCAAATTGCCATGTTCTGGGTGGTCTATTGGGGATTCGAAGGATTCGGCGGCATTTTGTTGACTGTTTTGATCGGCACTCCGTTGGCTATTCTCTTCGGTTACCTGGTTGGCAAGCTGTTCAACCGCATGAAGGGAGCGGAGATGATTGCGGGTTTGATCTTGGGCTACTTTGCCGATGGTCTTTACCAGTTAATCTTCCTGGTGATCATCGGTGGTGTAATCCCGGTCAATAATCCTAAACTGATCATTTCAGGAGGGGTGGGCGTAAAAAACACGATTGACCTGACTGGCAACCTAAAGTATGCCATTGATTCTGTGCGCATGGTTGATATTGTTACTGTGTTTTTCTATGCAATCCTGGCAATTACAGTGGTCAAGGCAGTTTTACACCTGCTGAAGAAGTACAAGTTGAATCGCAGTGATTTGATTCTGATGGGCGTAACCGGCCTCATTTTTGGTGTCTCTTACATTCCAACCGTGGAAAGATTCCTTTCAACTGACCGGTTAGGCTTGTTGGATGCCTTAACCGCGACACTTATTGTCCTGGCAATTCTCCAGGTCGTTAAGATTATTAAATCAAAATTCATCGAGAAAGATCCGCATTTCTCGTTGATTAAACCTATTCTCTTGCTGGCGTTGTTTGGTGCGCTCTATGCGTTGACCTACATCCCCGAGATCGAAGAAGTATTGCTGTTTGTAAAATTGCCGGTTCTACCGATTTTGTTGATTGCCGGTCTGTGTTGGTTCAATCAGAAAATCCTGGCAACACGCCTGGGTCAAAACATGCGCACGGTTGGACAAAGCATGAGTATCGCGAATGCCTCCGGAATTAATTCCGACCAAACTCGTGTTATTGCCATGGTTATCTCGACAGTGTTGGCATGTTGGGGGCAGATCATCTTCCTCCAGAACATAGGAACGTTTTCAACCTATGGTGCACATACGCAAATCGCGCAATTCGCGATTGCCGCGTTGCTGGTCGGTGGCGCTTCAGTTCAGAAGGCGACAAACAAGCAAGCCATCATTGGCGTGATCCTTTTCCACACGCTCTTTATCGTGGCACCCCAGGCTGGTAAAGAGTTGTTCAACAACGCCCAGATTGGTGAGTATTTCAGAGTGTTTGTTTCCTACGGTGTCATTGCGCTGTCACTGGCAATGCACGCCTGGAAAAAGTTCCGAAAGGATTCCCCAAGCGAATCCGGCGAAGCAGTTTTGGCAGCCGCCGCTGCTAATGAAACGGTGGATGGGGGCAGTTGATCTTCTCGGATCAATGAAACCTTAACAAAGAGACCGCTCCAGATATGCCAGGAGCGGTCTTTTTGTTGACTTTTTTAATTCATCGGTAGGTGACTGCTTAAAGAGAAGAAAACAGGGTGGACCTGGCTTGAATTTCCTGTCTTAGTGTGCAATCAAAGGCGAGTAACATGCCGTCCTCCATAACGAGTCCCGTTGTCCAATCACCAACATTTTCAAAGCGTAATTACTTAAATGTGGGTTCAGTGACCAGAATTCGTAACTAACATATTCCGGATTTTTTGCCGATATTTATTCAGAGGTTATCGATTTTGGAAATATCTTGCCTGCCAGTTTTTGAAATTTAAGTTCAGTGACTACTTAAAAAGTAAACGCTTTAACAGCATCAATCACATGGGTGAGCTCGCCATCTGTCAGGTCAAAAAAGAGGGGCAACCGCACAAGTCTTTCTGAAACATCTTCGGTGACCGGGCAATCGCCGGGTTTGCCCCCCAACTGAATGCCCATATCGGATAAATGCAGCGGCAGGTAATGGAAAACACACAGGATCTCCTGGGATTTCATCCAGTTAATAAAGCGGGTTCGAACTTCCAGGTCAGGCATGAGCATGTAAAAAAGATGACCGGGATGTTCGCAATGGTCTGGAACAAAAGGCAGCTGCACACCTGAGCGCTCCGCCCAACCTGATAACTCCTGAAAATAGGCAGACCAGATGGATCTGCGTTTCGCTTGGATTCTTTCACGGGCTTCCAGCTGAGCTAACAGCATGGCACTGATCATCTCTGAGGGCAGATAACTTGAACCAACATCAACCCAGGTGTATTTATCCACCATCCCTCTGAAGAAACGGCTGCGGTTGGTCCCTTTTTCCCGGATTATTTCTGCCCTTTCGATATAATGGGGGTCATTGATCAAGAGAGCCCCGCCCTCACCAGTACTGATGTTCTTGGTCTCGTGGAAGCTCTGTGTTGCCATGACGCCCAGTGTCCCCAGGTTTTTTCCGCGATACTTTCCAAAAAGACCATGGGCATTGTCTTCAACAACCGGAATATGATACCTGGCTGCAATCTGAGCGATGGCATCCATCTCACAAGCGACACCAGCATAGTGAACCACGAAAATGGCTTTTGTCCTGCCGGTAATCAGCCTTTCCAGTTGATTTTCATCAAAATTTAATGTGTCTGGGCGAATGTCAATAAATACTGGCTTTGCTCCTCGCAGTACAATCGCATTTACTGTGGACACAAAGGTAAAAGAAGGAACAATTACTTCATCACCTGCTTGTAGGTCAAGAAGCATGGCAGCCATTTCCAACGCGTGGGTACAGCTGGTGGTCAACAGAGCTTTCTGCACACCCGTGACTGCTTCCAACAATCCGCTGCTTCGCCGGGTAAATTCTCCATCTCCAGAAAGATGCCCCGATTCGATCGCCTGGATAACATAAGTTTCTGATTCAGGAATGTAGGCAGGTTTATTGAATGGTATCTTGATCATGAAAATTCCTTCTTTTCTTCCAGTCTCCCGGAGATTTTCCAGGATTATGTAAAACTGCTCATTAATCTGTTCGGGTAAATCAGATTACCTTGAGGTAATCCACAATCCTAAACAAACAATCAAGACACCCAACCATCTCGTCCAGGGCACAGCCTCTTTGAAAATCATGGGGGACAAAGCGAGCACGAGTACAATTGCCAATCCCATAAATGGATAAGCGAAACTGATATCGCTCAACGAAAGCGCGCTCATCCACATGATCGAGGCAATAACCGCAAATCCCAAACCTGCCAAAAGTTTGATATTTGAAAACGCTTTGAGTAAAAATGGGAATACCTCAGAGAAATTGCCAGGAACCTGTCCGAACTCAGCAGAGGCACTCTTCACCAGGAGTTGACCACAAACGGTGAATAGAATCGTTAAGGCGATAAATACATAAGCTGTCATTTTTGGTTTATCCGTTTTTTTTATATTGTCCATCATGCAAATCATCTTTCAAAAGAAGATTGTAAAAAAATTATTAGCTAACCAAACCACTTATGGAAGGTATAAAAAGAGCTATGAGCAGTAAAACCCAGTTGTTCACAAGTTTTTTGTACTGGTGTATTTACCAAAAGAGTTGAAATCAACACCTCTTCGACCTGCATCATTTTACACCAGCGTAAACCTTCTATTACAAAACTGCGATAGACTCCTTTGTTTCTTGCCTCTGGGGAAACTCCAGCAAGAATGAATTCCGCTTGTTGAGGTGTATTAATCCGGATCGCCCGAAAACCCACAACCCTGCCGTCTTTCTCCGCAACCAACACATGGGCGGCAACAGACCGATCAAGACAGCATCGTTCCGCCCAGGAAGCGTAAACCTCAACCGCGGCTTGTGAGTCCAACCGGGCGTCAACATTATAGTGTCCGTTATAACCGGAAAAGGACTTCCTGGCAACATCGACAACCTGGGATATGTCTTCAGGTCTAAATGTTCTGATCGTTAACTCACAATGATAATCTTGAGGAGAGTAGTCTCGAAGGTCTTTCCTCAAATAGACCAGGGTATCCATCAGGAGGAATCCTCTGGTCTCCATATCGTGGATGGTATTAACATCGGTTGTCGAACATCTTGCAATCAGCAGTTTTACCTGTTCCTTGGCACAGAATTCCAAGATTTCGGAAATATTCTCATGAGAGATATTATTGGCTCGGGCAACTACAATCCCAAACCGGTCTGTATCAAGAGAAGAAAGTGCAATAATTTCAGAAGTCATAAGATAATTTCTTCCCGTTCAGATTTGTTCACATTCAGTTCGTCAACTTCCTCTTGAGTTTCAGATCGAATTGTGTATTGTGGAAAATCTAGCGAGCGAGTAAACAATCTGCCCAGGTATTCTCCTATCATTCCGATGGCAAATAGTTGAATCCCGGAGAAAATGGCTAATGTGGATGCAAGAAAAGTGAAGCCAGGAACGACTCCGCCGCTGTTTAAGTATCTGAAAATCACATACACTAATACTATGAAGCCAAATATGATCGACAGAAAGCCTAACATGCTCGCAATTTGAAGTGGAAGAATGCTGAATCCTGTGATTAGTGTAAAAGCGTGATTCATCAATTTTTTAAGTGTGTAACGGGAAGTTCCCAGCAATCTCTTGTTATGCTTGACTGTGACTGATGAAAACTTGGTCGTCCCCCAGGATAAGAGTACATCTATTGATACAAATGTCCCTTTGTAGTTTGAGAAAGCATCTCGTATCACAGTGCGAAAAGCTCGAAAGGCAGAAATGTTTTGAGCGGATGAGACCCTCATAGCTTTTTTCAGAATATACTTGATTAGCTTTGAAGTAATATTCCTCCAAAAACTGTGTTTTTCACCCTCTGGAGCACCGTAAACTACATCAAACCCCTCATCCAATTTTTTTAGCATTTTGGGAATTTCGGCAGGTGGATGTTGAAGGTCATCGTCAAGAGTGACGATTATTTCATTCTTTGCCGAACGAATCCCACAGAGTAGAGCATTGTGTTGTCCATAATTACGCATCAGGTTGATAGCCCGGATACAGGGATAGCTAGTGGTTAGACTCTGGATAATTTGCCAACTTTTATCATGGCTGCCGTCATTAACCAGGATAATCTCGTACTCCCATTTCTCGTGATCCAGAACATTGCAGATTTCTTCAACCAAAATTGGCAAGCTATCCTGGCTGTTAAAAACTGGGATAACGATTGACAAATTTCTATTCTGTTCTTCCATTATTCCTCGCAATGCCACTGCTCCAGTAATGAATCCAGCCGTTCCTGTTCCAATGTAGAACCAGGTCGGTAATAGGTTTCCCAGGCTGAACATAAACCTCGTCGCGCAAAGTCATCTTCGAGCAAAATCCTTGAACTAACTTCCAGGGCGGTGTCTTTTTCACCAAGGATTATTGACGCTCTGATCAACGGAAGCCATTCCCTGGTGCTTATTGCTGTAAAACCTGCATTTTCAGCCGAATTATACTCTTCAACCACCAGTTCCCACGATTTTTCTTGTTCTGCCAACGCCGCGCGTTGATAGTAGTAACACCAGGTGTCTGTCGAGTTCTTTGCAAAAAATTCTTCAGGAAGCATCGCGCTTTGCGCCTTTGTATCAATAAGTTTAACGTTTGAAAGGGCGATCAATTCTTTCCACATTTCTGCATACCGATTAGATTGAAAGGATTGAGGATCGGTCTCAGAAGAAAGTACTTGCAGACAGCCTTGTTGAGGCTGGTATATTGCGATCATGTTTGAGGTATTTCCAATAAAATTAAAAACTCGCGAAGTTCGGTCAATTTCCTGGTCTGGAATAAGCTCAGGCATATCGTCCATTTGTGGTGTTCCAGCAAGCATTATTTGATAGGGAATTGGGTTTTCAGCCAACTCTGGTGCATAGATCATATTCAGCGGAGCGGTCAAAGACGGACCCGAGAAATATTGACCAAAAGGCACGTCAGGTGTGATCAAGACAGTGCCAGGTTCAATTTGGGGAGCGCGCCAGGTAAGCTGCGTGAAGAAATCAGTTTGCTGGTTCCATGCATTAATAAAAGCGAGCCCATTTACATAGCTTGCCTCCATTGACAAACCCATTATCAATGCCAAAAGGAGTAGTTTGACTTGTTTCTTTTTTATTGTAAGTTCGATAAACGCAACAATTAGCAAACTAACACCGAGAGATACGGGCGAAAGAAATCGGTTGTTGTGCCATTCCAACCCAATCGTAAATCCCCCAAGCAAAAATGGGATCATGGTTGCCAAAACAACATAAATTGCAAGACCAATCAAGATGGCGGTTTGTTTCCAGGGAATCGGATCTTGTTCGTCATGCTCAACCTTGGAAAGGAAAAACAATGATACCAAGCCGCCCAATACAATCAAACCAAATCTGATGAGTTGATTAAGATGGTCTTCTGCCTCCACAAGGTCCTTGACTAATGCAATCCAGACATTGGCAACACTTTCATAGACCCCCTTGCCCATATTGCTGAGAAAGGTGAGAATGGATTGTGTTGGATTTATTTTAAATTGGTCCAAAAAGCCAATCTGGTAAGAATAGAGATTGCTTTGAGATACTCTGAAAAAAGTAAACCCAACCAAGACCATCAGGTAAGGAATCCAAAATCTAAAAGACTGCAATAACCTTGGCTTTATTTCTTTTTGGTCTTCAGGAAGACTCAAAAAAAGCACAACAGGTCTTACCAGCTCAAACCCGTAATAGTATTCCTGGGGCGCGATCCCAATGATTTGAGATATAGTTGCGGCAGCAATGAAGAGAGTCCTTTTCTTTGGATTCCGTACTGCCAGAACCATAAATATATGGGAAAGAATATAGATTGCAAATAGTGCGTATCCCTGGCTTTTCATTACTGAAAAATAGTGGAACTTGAAACCAGGATAGACAAGGAAGAGGGCAGCTACTGCGTAAGTTAGCCATTTTCGGTGAGGCATCAGCATTTTCAACAGAATCCATAATGCAACCGCGGAAAGCCATTTTGTAACTATTGCGAGCAATTGCCATGCCAGTACCGAATCTTTGAAAATCGAAACAAACACACGGTAAACATAAGAAAATAAAGGTCTATCCCCTTCAAAAAATTCAACGAATTTAGCAGCGCCAAAGGTGCGATAAGTCCAGATGATATACCAGTCATCTAAGAAAAATCCGACTTTTCCGAGTGTTATTCCATATGAAATAAAACAAATGACTAATAAACCCAAACTGAGGAAAGCGGTTTGATAAAAAACATTTTTCTTTAGCATTTCTCTGTTAATTCACCTTGAACATTGAACGCCATTACTGAACAGGAATCGATAAAGACCAAATTGTCATTGTTTGGACAACTTCTGATTGTTTTTTGATTTCGATAATCGCCTGCTTCTACCAGAGGTAACAATGCGTTGAAAATAAAAGCCAAATTTGATAGTACAAAAAAGACATGGGCAAACCACCATTTTTCCGCTTTTACTGGTGACCCGATTTTGGACATGTTCACAATATTATCATACTTACAGTTAGGTCCAAGGTCAGAGTGAA
>CAZDPK010000016.1:0-30512 GCA_964507335.1 uncultured Anaerolineaceae bacterium
GGTGTGATCCGGAACCGCCTGTTGGATCTGTTACGTAGCTGACCCAACTTGGCGTCGAACCTCGACCTCCCGGAATGAAAAGGAATGTCCCGGTTTTGATTTTTGGCAGGCTGAATTCGCCAATTGCCTCCGGGTCAAGGTTGTTCATGGGTTCCGCCAAAATATCTTCTGGCGTGACCCCGTAGCCACTGGAAACACCGTTCAGCCCCTCTCCATACAACCAGGCATGATAGACACCATCTTCAGGGAGGATGATCAGTTTTTGCCCTGGATAGACCCCATCGGGCGTATCACCAATTAGATAGCGGTTGGTCCAAAGAAGTGTTTCAGGTTCAAGCTCAAAGGCTTCAGCAATACTGAAAATTGAATCAAGTGGTTGCACCTCATAAGCAATGATCTCAGTTCGGGGAGCAGGGAAGGATTCGGATGTTCCTACTGGAAGACTTTTCAATTCTTCCACGGCTGCATAATAGAGAAGTGTGTCACTGGCGAAGTAATTCGGTATCGTTCCACCAGGCACAACCAGACGTGTGCCAGCCGGAATGTTGGGGGAAGAGTAACTGCCAATGGTGGCAGCATCGAGATTATTGCCAGGATAGTTGATAATGTCTTCCGGAGTCACGCTGTAGTAATTGGACACAGCTCCCAACCCTTCGCCAGCAGACCAAACGTGATAAACACCATCTACCGGCAGAATGTAAATCGTATTGCCGGGGGTGTAGTTGCGCAAATCGTCCTCAAGCTCATAGCGGTTTGCCCACAGAATGGTTTCGGGCCACAACCCAAATTTGGAGGCGATACTTGCGACCGTATCACCTTCCTGGATCGTGTAAGTGATCACCTCTGATCGCGGTGCTGGAGTGGAAACGGTAGGTGTAATAACAGCTTCGAGAGTTTGTATCGGCGTTGCTGTAGGCACGGTTTCATATTCATGAGCGACAAAGGGTTCAGCTGGTGTTAATTCTGCGGCCACTGTCGGGGTAGGGTCGATCTTGGCAGATTTCTTTTCTGTGAGGACCCAGGAAACCAGGAGAATGATGGCAAGTGCAATCATCACCAGGGCTGCGATCATCCCGCCTTGTTTCAAGAACGGCTTATTGGAATCAGTTTGTGGTTCGAGTTGTTCTTCATTTTGACCGGGGTCAAAGTTATCTTCAGGAATATTGTTTTGAGTCATTTTTTACTCCGTTTTGGCATAATAACCAACATCTTTGAGGTTGTCAAGTCGACCTCAGGTTGGGATTACCCAATTTTTTGCCTCTTAGGGGTTTTGAAAATACTTCGATATGATTGGGCTTAGATCCTGGTTACTGTGTCGGGCAAAGGCTTCAAAAAAATCATTTTTTGTTGCCAGATTGTATGTATTGGTATAAGCGTAATCTTTAAGAGAAGCAAAAAAAGCGCCATCTCCAATGGTCTGACGAATTTCGTGCAAAAAATGGACTCCCTGCAGGTAAACGGCATCACGATAGGTTATGTAACCGCCTTCGATCCAGATATCTGAATCGACATACCCGGTTGGAACTGGCTTGTAAATGCGGACGCTCCACCACCAGTCCACTTTTTCAGGGTGGTAACGTTCATAATAAAGCAATTCAGCGTAGGTTGCCAGAGCTTCATCCAACCAGGGCTCCAGGGCATGGTTGCTGCCAATAAAGCCGTAAAACCACTGGTGAGAGAGTTCATGAGGGGTCATGATGGTCAGGTCAGTTTCCGGGATTCCGTTGTAAAAATCAAAAATCCCATAACTGATCATGATCATCCCGTCCATCTCCATGTTATGCAAGAAATCCCCGACGACGATTGAGACCAATTCGCGCGGGTAAGGGTAGAGCAGTTCGCCATAGAGTTTCATCGCTTTGGCGGCGATATCCGTCACGCTGATGCCGCTTTCAATTGCGTTCATAAAAACATACGATCGGATCGCAACGCCATCCTGGACGACTTCGTGTTCAAAATAGCTATCACTGATAGAAAAAGTGAAACCTCGAGCGTGATTGAGCGTGTAAGTGTAGTGACCGTCCGAGCCTTGGGCAGGCGAACTGGCGGCAACTTCAATCAGGTCGGCATGACTGACGAGTGTCAGGCTGACATCAAAGTCACTGAACTCATTCACCACCGACTCACCAACAATAATATTGTCCTGATCTACAACACGCGGGTAAGCCAACCAGCCGTCAGTCTCATCAAAGGGGGGAACAAAGGGGTACCAATCTGAGATGTTGGCTTGCTGATTTGTGTATCCAAAGATGCCCGGGTTTTGGGGCAGATAGATGCGAAAACTGAGGTTGATTTGCGTTGTTTCAAGTGGTTCCAAGGGTCTGGAGAGGGTGAGAAATGTAAAAATGCCCTCTTCGCGATAAGAGGCCATTAAATCGCTATTTAAACTGTATTGCTCGTAACTGCCTTCGAAGTTGCGCGGCGGCACGACTAAAAGGATTTCAGCCATTGGCTGGCTGCTTTTATTCGTATAGGTGATCTGTTGGGTCACTGAACCAAAGTGGGAGTAGTAACTGAAGATCAGGTCGAGTTTATAACGAGTACGATTTGCTGGCGCATCGGGCAGTACGTAAACGGCAGGCATTTCCGTGGCGGTTGGTACGGTTGTCGCCGTGGGAGAAATTTCTGCTGGGGTCGAGGTAGGCTCAACTATCGCTTCAGATGGTGTTTTCGCACAGCCCGCCAGAAGGGTCAGCAGGCTAAGTAAGAGAAAAAATCGCGGGTTTTTCATGCTTCCAAAATTGTACCAGTAACTTGTTTAGTCATTATTTAGGATGAATTGAGAAAGTTGACTTTAAGGGGTAGAGAGCTGGAACCCATAGTCAGATTGCGTTCTTTTTTTGTTGGTGGACAACTCACCCCCTCCAGGGAGAGGGTCTGTGAGCAGAACAAACGGGGGTGAGGCATGTGATGAAAACCTATCAAAAGGCAGATCGCCCCGTTCAATACACTCGATGATTCGTGCGCAATTGTCGCAAGAACGAATAGAAAAGGCGGACGGCTATGGCCGCCAAACTCCTCCGCAATGAAATATAAACGATCAAGCAGGAATGATCGTGATCGTGTGAACGATTTCTGCTGTTTTGGACATCATGGCAATCGCCTGGCAATACTTTTCCTCGGCAAGCTGCACTGCCCGCTCCACATCTTTCTCCTGGACGTTGTTTCCAGTGACGATGTATTCAAAATGCATTTTTGTAAAGACATGTGGATGACCTTCCTGGTAGCTTTCCACATTGACTTTGCACTCGTAACCAGTGAAATCCACTTTCTTCTTTCGCAAAATCGACAGCATGTCCAGGCTGGCACAACCAGCCGTCCCAACTGCCAATAACTCAATCGGCAGGAAGCCCTTGTCTTGACCCCCACTTTTCTCAGGGGCATCCAGGGTTATTTCGTGACCGGTCTCGGAATACCCGGTCAGCTCCATGCCTTCTTTCCAGACAACTTTTACGTCCATAAATTCTCCTTGATAAACTTATTTGCCGGCAACTATACTGCTTGTTCCACTACTCTTTTTCCCTTAAAACATACTGGTCAAAGAATTCAGGGTTTTGACACCAACTGCCAGTTTGGCTGTACGTCGAAGTCCAGTGAATCGCTTTGCCCGATCGCCAGGTGGCGATAAGCGGCTGCCGCAATCATGGCAGCGTTATCGGTACAGAGGCTGATGTGAGGAATATGCACTCGAAAGCGGGTCTGGGCGCGAAAAGCCTCGCGAAGGGCGCGATTTGCGCTGACCCCGCCGGCAACGATGATATCTTTCGCTTTGTAGGCTTCAGAAGCAGCAATCGTCTTCTCGTAAAGCGCATCGACAACGGCTTGTTGGAAGCTGGCTGCTATGTCATCGACTGGCAGCTTTTTGCCTGTGTGCTTGTAATCCTCCACAGTTCTCAGAACAGCAGTCTTTAGACCACTGAAGGAGAAATCCCAAGCGCCGTCCATGCGGGCTTTGGGAAAATTGAAGGCTTTGGGGTTACCGGACTGAGCGGCTTTTTGGATGGAAGGACCACCCGGATAAGCCAGGTCGAGCAGTCGGGCGACTTTATCAAAAGCTTCTCCGGCAGCGTCATCGGCGGTGTTGCCGAGCGTTTCATAATCGAGATGCCCTTTCATTAAAATCAACTCAGTGTGTCCACCGGAAACCAGCAGCGCAACCAGGGGGAATTTTGGTTCCGGACCAGGCTTGGATTCTGAAGAATACAGCCAGGCAGAATAAAGATGTCCCTCTAAATGATTGGTACCGATGATGGGAATTTCGGCAGAGAGCGCCAGTGCTTTTGCCATATTGACACCCACTACCAGTGAGCCCGCCAAACCAGGACCGCGTGTCACGGCGATGCCATCAAGATCGCTTATCTGCATATGGGCTTCCTGGAGCGCTTCGCTGATCACGGCATGGATTGCCCGGACATGCTCCCTTGAAGCCAGTTCAGGGTAAACCCCGCCAAACTGGGCATGCAGGTCAACCTGGCTAGCAATCACACTGCTCAGGATAACGCGTCCACCCTCAACGATCGCTGCAGCGGTTTCATCACAGGAGCTTTCGATTCCAAGGATGCGCAAATTTTCGTTTTTCACTTTAACCGCCTTTCATTGGAACCACCAGTTCCATCGGGTACTCAACAAACTTTTCAAAGCGTCCATCCTCTGTAACGAACCAGGTGTCTTCGATTCGGATGCCATAACCTTTGCTGGGGTAATAGAGTCCTGGTTCCAGCGTAAACACAGAGCCAATTCGGAGGATATTTGCTGGGTCAGGTTGGCGACCAAGCCAAGGTTTCTCGTGCACGTTTAACCCCAAACCATGACCTACACTATGGATGTAGCCTTCTTCAATCGTTTGGTTTTGTCGAATGGTTTCGTGACCCAACTCCTCAAACAACTCACAAGTGAGGTCCTGGTATTTGGAGGCTAGTGCACCCAATTCAAGTTCTGCGGCAACCTCCAGATAAACCTGCTTGACCTGGTCATAAGCTTGCTGGACTTCTTCAGTTGCATAACCCAAACTCCAAGTGCGAGTGAAATCATAAAAATAGCCACCGCCACCCTGGCAGGGGAAGATATCGAACACAATGCTTTTACCAAGTTTAATCGGGTCTGAGGACGTGCCAGTACTGTGAGGTATGCCCCCATCTCTACCGATTGCAAAAATGGTTGCCTCGGGGTTTTCAGCACCGGCTTCCGCCAACCAGAGGTTGATCAGGCTTTTAACATCCCCGATGGTGAGTGGGCTGCCATCTTCCTTAACCAAGGTTTCATCGACAACTTTATGACTGCTTAAAAAATCTTGAACCCGCTGCACCACACTGGTTGTGATCTGACCCATTTTGCGAATTTCTTCCAGTTCGGACTTATCCTTGGTAGCGCGGGCTTCCAGGATGATCGCATCGTCATAATCACCTTTGAATTGAATGCCTGGTAATAGATCTTCCAATTCTCTGATCAGGGAGTAAAACGGTCCGATTTCACGATTGCCATAAAGCAGCACAGTGCCTTTGGTCAATCCAATATCTTCGAACATTTTTTTGTATCTCAAGGCGTTGGCTGCCAGTTGATTTCCGTTAGTGTCTTTGAGAAAATCGCTTAACGAATATTGTGAATAGGAGATAAGCTCATAACCAGTTTTTGCGGCTTCTTCACGCTCCATCATGCCATGAAATAAGATCGGTTGTCTTCCGGGGATAATAAAGAGGTCTGCATTAGTAACGTGGACAGCACCAGTGAAATAGGTCATCGAGGGGTTGTGTTGAGCGGCACCGCTGATCCACAACGCATCGATGTCTTTTTCTTTGATAATTCGTTCAAGATCTTTTTTCATGTTTCTCCTCTGAGAGTGCGTTTCTTAGATTGCGTAATAATACTGTTTCCTGGGAAGCCAGGACGGTTCTTGGGTCAAGTAAAACCATGTCATTATCGATCCGGGTGATGACGGGAGTGTCCAACTGGCGCAGGTAACTGGTGAATTGTTTTACTGATTTGGGTTTCAAGGCTAACAGCCAGGTTGGAAGCGTTTGCCCTGGCAGGCTTCCGCCCCCGATTGCTGACTCACCCTGGATAACCTGCCCTGTGGCGAGATCTTCTTGCCAGCGCTCCGCTTGAGCTTTTAGGTCAGCTTCCTGGCGGGCGAGCATTACCTGGACAGGGATTGTTTTTGCGGACCTGCCTTTGAGGTATTCAAGCAGCGTGGCAGAAAGAGCAGCAAGACAGAGCTTATCTGCTCGCAGAGCGCGATAAAAAGGATGCCGACGAATCTTGTCAATGTACTTCGCTCTGCCGACGATCAAGCCAGCCTGGGGTCCACCCAGCAGCTTATCGCCTGAGAAGCAAACAATGTCAACCCCCTGGAGGAGGGCATCCTGAACGGTCAGTTCCGTATCCAGCCCAAAGGTAGACGGGTCGATTAATGCACCTGATCCAAGGTCGTGCATCACCGGCAGATCATAGCGATGAGCAAGCTCTGTGATTTCAGACAAAGCGGGTGTGGTGGTGAAACCCACGATCTTGAAATTCGATTGGTGAGCCAAAAGGATAAGGTTGACACCTTCTTGAATTGAAGTTTCATAATCATCCAGATGAGTCCGGTTGGTGGTACCGATTTCGACCAGCTTTGCCCCGGAAAGGCGCATTACTTCCGGGATACGGAAGCCTCCACCGATCTCGACCAATTGGGAACGCGATATGGCTACTTTCTTGCGGTTGGCAAGGGCTGCCAGCGCTAGCATGACCGCGCCAGCGTTGTTATTTACAACCAGAGCAGCCTCTGCGCCAGTCAGCCGGACGAGCAGGTCAGCGGCGTGAATATCACGCTTGCCTCGTTGTCCTTTATCCAGGTCGAATTCGAGTGTTGAATAGGCTCGCCCGATTTGGGCAACTTCTTCAATTGCAGATTGGCAGAGCGGAGCGCGACCGAGATTGGTGTGCAAAACCACACCAGTAGCGTTGATGACCGGTTGCAATGTGGATTTGGATTGGGCTTTGAGCATGGAATCAACCTGGATTATGATCTCTTCATCGGTTGGGAGGGTATTAGTATTTTTCACCTGGCTGCGGACCTCTTCGAGAACCTGTCGGACACTCTGAAGGCACCAATCGTGCCCGTATTCTTCTTGCAAGGCAGCCATAACCGGCAGATTGAGCAGGCTATCAACCGAGGGAATCGCACGAAAAGAATTCATTTCAGACAGATTGGTCTGGCTTCCAGCGGCTGCGTTCCCACATCCGTATGAGGAATTCGATCAGAAAGAGGGCAGCTCCCATGATGGTTCCCATCGGCAGGGTCAGCACCCGCCCGATTTGCAGCCAGCTCAACAGGGCGGCAAAAACTCCGAACCATAGTGCCTGGCGGATAACCACAGTAGGTCCCGCTGGTGGGTTGGAGGGGAAACGACGGTTAAGAAACCAGGTCAGTGGCATAAACAGGCCAGCTACGAGCACGATCAGGCAGAAATATAGCAGCCAGCGTGGACCAATGGTCGGTAAAGTGCGGGTGAGTGTGAGGTAAAGCCCCCCACCGCCCAGGAGGATCAGAACAAAAATGGCGGGGAGATAGTATGAAAAAGGCTGGGGGCTATTGTCTCGTTGCATAGGCAAATTATACATTAATAATGGAGCTCGAGAGCGATTATGCAGTCTGTCGTTCTGAACCTTGGCGAATAATCCCGAAGGTGCTAGGGCAAGATCCTTAGATCTTAAAGGTGACAGGATTTTTCGTAAAGGCGGGTTCGAAACCCACCCAAATGTGAACCTGCTTAGGCCAGCAATACAGCAGCACAGCCTCTCCCTTATCCTGTGATAAACTTTCCTTCGATGGACGAATAAAAATGCCTCGACTGAGGCGTTTCATAACCACTTGTGAGGTCTAATGGACACGATGCCTGTTGCAAAAAAAAATGCCTACCTGGACGCCCTGGAAAAACGCGTACTGGTCTTTGACGGTGCCATGGGCACCACTCTGCAATCGCGCAATCTCGCTGCCAAAGACTATGGTGGTGCTCACCTTGAAGGCTGCAATGACGCGCTCGTCCTTTTCAATCCCCAGGTTGTTTTGGACGTTCACCGAGCATTTCTGCAAGCAGGCGCGGATGTAATCGAGACTGATTCTTTTCGTTCCAATCGTCTGACCCTGGCTGATTACGGTCTGCAAAACCGCGTGATTGAGCTGAATCAAAAAGCTGCCCTTCTTGCCCGGCAAGCCGCGGATGAATTTTTTACTCTCGAAAAACCGCGTTTTGTGGCTGGTTCGATGGGTCCTTCTGGCAAGCTTATTTCCACCAGTGATCCAGAGATGTCCGACATTAGTTTCGAGGAGCTCAAAGATGTTTTTCGTGAACAGGCAGTTGGTCTGATTCGAGGTGGGGTTGACCTGCTCTTAATTGAAACTTCCAACGATATTTTGGAGGTCAAAGCTGCAATCAACGGCATCCGGGAAGCATTTGCCCAAGAACAGCGTTGGCTGCCTATCCAAGCTCAAGTCACACTGGATGTGAATGGGAAAATGTTATTAGGGACGGATATCACTGCTGTTGTGGCTATTTTGGAAGGAATTGGCGTTAATGTGATCGGTCTGAATTGCTCGACTGGTCCGGAGCACATGCGGGAATCAATCGAATACCTGACTTCGCACTCCACACTGCCGATTTCCTGTATTCCCAATGCCGGCTTGCCCCTTAACGTTGACGGAGAGGCGGTCTACCCGTTACTACCGGAAGATTTTTCGAGCCAACTTGGTGAATATGTTCAGAAGCTGGGTGTGCGTGTGGTTGGCGGCTGTTGTGGCACACGCCCCGAACATATCGCAGCGCTTTCTCAAAAGATTGCAGAAATTTCAGCCACAAATCCTCAAACCGAGTCTGAAGCGATGCTGGCATCTGCTGTCCAGGCTGTCCAGGTTGAGCAGCAACCCGCACCGTTTATTATCGGTGAACGCATGAACGCTCAGGGTTCAAAAGCCTTCAAACGCCTGCTTTTAGGGGAAGATTTTGATGCCATGATGCAGGTCGCGCGCGATCAGCTGGATTTTGGTGCCCATGGACTGGATATCAGCGTGGCAACCACCGAACGCAGCGATGAAGCTGAAATGATGCGAACGATTGTCAAACGGCTTTCGTTGGAGGTGCCCGTACCGCTTGTAATCGACACAACTGAGGTTTCGGTGGCCGAGGCAGCTCTGCAAACAGCGCCTGGTCGCAGCCTGATCAACTCGACCAACCTTGAATCAGGTGAAGAAAAGGCTGGAAAGTTTTTCACCCTTGCCCGGAAATACAGTGCTGCGGTCATGTGCCTGACCATCGATGAAGAAGGTATGGCGAAAACAACTGAAAGAAAACTGACAATCGCCCGCAGAATATACGATCTGGCAGTCCAGGATTACCATTTACGACCCGAAGACCTTGTTTTTGACCCTCTCACCTTCACGCTTGCAACCGGAGAGGAAATTTGGCGGGACAGCGCAGTGGAGACCCTGAAAGGCCTCCGGGCAATCAAAACGGAATTACCCGGTGTGCACACCTGCCTGGGCGTAAGCAACGTCTCCTTTGGACTGGCCCAGCCTGCCCGCAAATTGATCAACAGTGTCTTTCTACACCATGCTGTCGAGCATGGACTGGATATGGCGATTGTCAACCCAGCCCACATTCGCCCTTATGGTGAGATACCGGCAGAAGAAAGAGAATTGGCTGAAGATCTACTATTCAACCGTTCAGCTGATGCCCTCGAGAAGCTGGTGAACTGGTTCGAGACCCATGCTGAAGGCGAGAGTGAAGGGGTTGCGAAAAAGGACCCATTTGAGGGGTTAAATCTACGGGAACGGCTATTCCAGCGTGTACTGATACGTCAGAAAAATGGGCTGGAAGAAGATATCGACCAGATTCTTTCAGAAAGCGACCAGCCCAAAGCAGAAGCTGCTGTTGAAATCCTCAACCAGGTGCTCTTGCCAGCCATGAAAGAAGTGGGGGATCGTTTTGGTTCGGGTGCTTTGATTTTGCCCTTTGTGCTTCAGTCGGCGGAGGTGATGAAAAAAGCAGTTAATCACCTGGAACAATACCTTGAGAAACAAGCCGGTTTGAGCAAAGGAAAAATTGTGTTGGCAACCGTCTATGGCGATGTGCATGACATCGGCAAGAACCTGGTGAAAACAATTTTGTCCAATAATGGCTATGATGTAATAGATCTTGGCAAACAAGTGCCAGCAGAAGAAATCATCAGGCGGGCTGTGGAAGAGAAGGCGGATGCAGTAGGACTGAGTGCCTTATTGGTTTCAACCAGCAAGCAGATGCCCTTGATTGCGAACGAATTTCAACGCCGGGGGATCGAAATGCCGATCCTGATCGGAGGTGCTGCCATCAATCCACAGTTTGCAGAACGAATTGCCGATACTGCTGAATCCGGACCATATCGAGCTGGGATCTTTTATTGCAAGGACGCTTTTGAAGGATTAAATTTGATGGATCACCTGACTGACCCTCAAAAAAGAGAATTGATAAAACGAGAAAGCAAAGGATCCTCAATTGAGACACAGCCGGCAAAGAAAAAAGACAATGTAATACCTGGTCCAGGTAACAGCGTGCCTCCTTCAGCAGTCATTCCGAGCGTAGAGCCTTTGGGTATTCGTATTAAAAAGGAGCTGCCTTTCGATGAGGTGGCTGAGATGATCAATCTGACAGAATTGTACCGATTGTCCTGGGGAGCAAAGCATGTACGCGGGCAGGAATGGCAGGAGTTGAGAGCGGAGTTTGACCAGAGGCGTGTGCGCATGCTGGCGGAGGCAAGAAAAGAAGGTTGGATCAAGCCACAGGTAGTTTATGGCTATTTCCCGGTTTGGGCGGAAGGCAATGACCTGGTGGTGTACGATTCGCTTCACAGCAACATCGACCATCCGGTGGAGCTTACTCGTTTTAACTTCCCGCGTCAGCAAGATGGTGAAGGGTTGTGTTTGAGCGATTATTTCCTGCCGGTTGGCAGCGCGAGGTTTGACATTTTGCCTCTGCAAGTTGTCACAGTGGGCAGAAGAGCCACAGAACGTTTCGAAGAGCTCGATAAATTAGGGCAGTACTCTGAAGGCTACTTCTTGCATGGACTGGCCGTTCAGATGGCAGAAGCTACTGCCGAATTCATCCACCGTCAGATCAGGGCAGAAATGGGCATTGGGGCTGACCAAGGGTTCCGTTATTCCTGGGGTTACCCGGCGCTGCCATGGTTGAGAGAACACCGCAAAGTATTTGATTTGTTGCCAGTCGAAAAAGAACTGGGGATGAACCTGACATCAGCCTGGCAGCTGGTACCAGAACAATCCACCGCTGCAATGGTTGTCCACCATCCCTTGGCAAAACCGTTTGATGCCGGCATCGGCCGGATGGAGCTGTTGTTCGAAGAATAATTTTGATAGTGCCGGGTTCTAGCGAAATAACCTCGCCTAATGTTGACCTAATCTGCATCAACCCGACCACCCTCCTGTGCGATAGGGTAGAATTGTTGTGTTCAGGAAGTGGATATGAAAACAAAAATACTGTTCCCTCTTCTGGTTATCTCCCTCACGCTTGTATTGGCTGCCTGTATTCCGATGAGTCCAGATGGGCTGACTGCTGGTCAGCAAACCGCCATTGCAGGGACGGTCACCTCTGTGATCGAACAGGAGCGAACGCAAACTTCCCGAGCAGGCACGCCGATGCAGCCGACCCAAACGGCAATGCTCACTGCTACACCTCCAGAGGCAAGCTCAACTCCTGAGAATACACCAACAGCAACCAAGGAGCCTCCATCTCAGGCGGTGATTGGTCCTGATACTTATCCTGAAGGTGTGAATCCACTGACCGGACTGAAAGTAGCAGACCCCTCACTTCTACGCCGCAGACCGGTAATCATGAAAGTTTCCAATCACCTGATCGACTACCAACCCCATTGGGGGCTTTCAGCAGCAGATATTGTGTTTGATTACTATATCGGGTGGGGCAGTGACCGTTACGCCGCGCTCTACTATGGGCAGGATTCCAGCAAAATCGGACCGATGCGATCCATCAGGCGTGTTGACGGTCACCTTGGCAGCCTCTACCAAGCGGTCTTTGGTTCGACTGGTGGGGATAAGGAAGATGTTTTACCATATATCGACGCTTATATTCCTGGTCGTTACTTTTTGGATAAATATCTCTGCCCTGGTGTCTGTGATGACGGTCGCAATTATGTTTACAGTGTTTTCGGCAACTCTGCTGCACTTTCCAATTACTTCAATTATCTTGGTTATGGCAAAGATGACCCTGACCTGAGTGGGATGGCTTTTTCTGAGACGGCACCCTCAGGCGGTGAAGTGGGTTCGAGTGTCTGGATCATCTGGACCGATGTTGGTAAAGCGCATTGGATCTATAGTCCAGATTCTGGCAAATATCACAACTGGACTATCGACGAAAGCACATCCTACATTTATCAGCCCCTGATCGATCAGAACACTGGTGAGCAGCTGAACTTTTCGAATGTCATTGTTTTGAAGGCACCCTATACGGAAATAAAAGGCACTTTGCACAGCATCGATTTGATAGGGAACGAAAGCGGTTATGAAGCGACGATCTTCCGTGATGGTTTGGCTTACGAAGTGTTTTGGAAAACCCCTCAAGGCGACAAACCCATTCAGTTCGTCGATGCCCAGGGAAATCCCTTTCACCTGAAACCCGGCAACACCTGGATTGCTATTTTTGGTCTGAGTTCACCTACAGTTGTCGAAAATGGCGACTGGAGCATTACCTTTAACATGCCCTGATATGCGTACACTGATCCTCTCTGACATCCATGCCAATCTGAGCGCTCTTCAAGCCGTTCTTAAGGCTGCTGGAGAGGTTGACCAGGTCTGGTTTTTGGGCGATGTGGTTGGTTACGGACCAGACCCCAACGATTGCATTGAGCTGCTGCGCTCCCAACCTAATCTACAGGCATTGATGGGCAACCACGATGCGGCTTTAATGGGATTCATCGCCATCGATCGCTTTAATTTTGAAGCCGCGGAAGCAATCCGGGTTCAGACAGGTATGATCAGCCAGGAAAGTCGGGATTTTTTGGAGCTACTGCGGTTAAAGCTTGAAATTGATGAGCTGACTCTAGTTCACGGCAGCCCGCGCAACCCGATTTGGGAGTACATCCTCGGTGCTGGAACAGCTAAAGCGAATTTTTTTGACTTTTCGACCCAGGGTTGCTTGATTGGTCACACCCATGTGCCTTCGATTTTCAATCTGCATGAGGATGGTTCTATTCAAATCCTTTTACCTGAGAATGGAGATCGCTGGAAACCCGAAGGACGCTTCATCCTGAACCCTGGTTCCGTCGGTCAACCGCGTAATTTTGACCCGAGAGCAGCATTCGTTATTTGGGACGACGAAGAAAGAACATTTCTTTTCAGACGAGTCACATACGATGTTGAATCTGTAGCAGAACGGATATTAATTTCAGGTATCCCGAAACGAAATGCCACACGGTTGTGGATTGGCAACTGATCTCATCCATCTATTTTGACGGCTGCTTGCGGGAACTTTTCGCGGTTAGGCGCGTCTTAAGCATGAGAATAATCTTTGTGAATGGAGAAAAATGAAGAAGAAACTGCTGTACCTAAGTTTGATTTTGTTACTTTTCTTGAGCGCATGCGCTAAATCAGCTTCAGAGAATGTCATTTCACCTGAAATGGGCGCACCATCAGATTGGGGCTACGAATCGCCTGCACCGATGGAAGCACCGGATGTTATGTATGAGGAGGCTGGAGTCAAAGAAGGTCAGGAACGGATGGTCATCCAGACGGCTTCTTTGCGAGTCTCAGTAGCCGACACTGTTGCAGCAATGCAGGCGACCTCCGACCTGGCTAAAAATCTGGGGGGCTATGTAGTAAATACCAATCGCTATACAGAAACTACTTACAATAATGTATCTTATGCCCATACCTCAATTGTGATTCGGGTTCCAACTGATAAACTGGAACAGGCTATGGAAGCTGTTCGACAACTTTCTGCCAATGGAAAAGACGGAATCCTCTCCGAGAGCCTATCAGGACAGGATGTCACGTCCGATTTTGTCGATTCCTCCAGCCGCCTTCGCAACCTGAAAGCGGCGGAAGAGCAACTCATGGTCCTGATGGAGAACACCACAGATCTGGAAGCAACCATGAGCGTTTTTCGTGAACTGACTAACATTCGCAGTGAGATCGAAGTGCTCGAAGGGCATATCAAGTATCTGCAGGAATCTTCCGACCTCTCTTCGTTATCAGTCGATTTCGTAGCTGAAGCCTCATTGCAGCCAATAGAGATTGGCGGTTGGAAACCACAAGGCGTGGTGAAGGAATCTATACAGCGTTTAGTTCGTATCTTCCAGGACGTGGTCGATTTCCTGATCCGTTTTGGCATCACCTGCCTGCCTTTCCTGATCCCACTGGGAGTTGGAATCTACTTCCTTGTACGCGCACTCCGTAAATCAGCTGCCAAACGCCGGGCAGCCAAAGCGGAAGCGGTGGTTGAAGTCAAGGATGAAACTGAGACGGAAAAGTAATCGCAAAATAATTTGAAGAAGGAAAAGGAACTGGCGAGCCAGTTCCTTTTTTGTATCGATTGTGTCTCTCTGCGCAACATCCCATCAGCTGGCTGACTGTGGAGAAGCTTTTGACCGGCAGGTCTCCCTTCACTTGAGGGATATGTTTTCTTTTCTCTTGTAAGCCGGCGGAAAGCTGAATTGCTACCCTACATTGCTCCTGAGAAATCGATCTGGATCAAACAATCCGGGCTGAGGGAGACAGGGATTTTGATAATGCGCTCATCAACTGCTTGCCATTCAGTGGGTTCGCCATTCTGGAATATTTGGGAGGGTAAAGAAGGAAGCCTTAGGTAACAATTGCCTTCTACATTCCGACCCAAGTCCAGCTTGAATTTCAGTTTGGATTTATCAATCCGCCATTCCTTCAACTCGATCCCCTGTGAGATATGCAGATCGCTCCCCAGATAGGCGATGGGTGCGGATTCGCGCACCGCTACCAGTCTCACGCCATGAGCAGGCACCTGTCTGAAGGTATGCTGTTTCTCTGCAAGGACGATCTCGCCGGTCCAAAATTCCCGCAGCAGGTAATCTTCACTTGCCTCCAGGCCCCAATCGCTGAGAGTAAGTTTAATGTCCGCGGGCTGGTCATCCCAATTGAAGAGTGCAATCAGCGTCCATTCGCCTGCGCTGTTTTGAAGGGTTTGACCCAGCTGAGTGGGCATGTAGCTCGTAAACAAGTCAGGCACAACTGGGTTTGGGGGCAAAACCGGCAGCAAACTGGCTGCCAGCTTAAGGCGTTCCGGGCTTAGGCGGGTCATGTCGTCAGATATCAAAAAGGCACCACCGCTCAGGCTGATGGCAGTCGCCAGCGACTGAACCTCTGCCAGACTCAGGTTGGAATCGTCACGGACCAAGAGGCAATCAGGGTCGTTCACCCAAAAATGGGGGTCCATCATTGAGCGCGAGAGGATATTTTGGATGGCATTGCGGGTAGACGGCATGTTCGGTTCGTTTCGAAAGGGAAATCTGACCCCATAGAACTGCGGAGACCAATTTGGGCTGACGTCCGCGCTGATGCGCATCATATCAAAGATGCCGATGCCCGGTCCAATCGGGCAACCGCAGCCCAGCAGGACGGTCTGCTCACCGGCTGCCTCGCGGATAAGATGTAGCGCTTGGTCCAAAATCTGTGCTCGCGTTTTCGTGTGGTCATAATGCTCGCCAGGCAGGGCGGCAGCGTAGAGAAAGTCAAGTTTGAGATAAGGGAAACCCCAGTCCTTCACGGCTGTATGGATCACTTCCCAGACGTAGGTTTGAACTTCCGGATGGGTCAGGTCAAGCGCAAACCCGAGCCGATTCCACACAAAACCACTGTTTACTAACTTTCCGCGCTTGTTGCGTAAAAGCCATTCAGGGTGTTCCTTGGTCAGCTCAGAAGGCTTTTCAACGATGAAGGGCGCAAGCCAGAGACCCGCTGTGTAACCAGCTTCCCTAATCGCTTGTGAAAGTCCCTTGACACCCTCTGGGAATTTGTGGTTGAACTTCAGCCAGCTGCCAACATCCAGTTGGAAACCATCATCGATTTGAAAGACCTCCAAGGGCAACTCCAGCTTTTGCTCCCGGACTGATTGCAGATTTTGTCGAAGAATTTCTGGCGTGATTTTCTGAAAATAGTAATACCAGGAGCACCAGCCCAAGGGTGTCTTAATACGCTTGCGAACCTGGTTCTCACGTGCAACCGCTTCAAAGTAAGCCGCAAAAGGCTTCGAACTATTAGTGTCGAAAAACTGCCAGGCTAACCAGTCGCTTTCCAGGCTTGCGCCAGGAGCAAGGTCAACCTCGTCGCAATTCGCCCAAACGTTCAAGTCGGGTTCCGGGTGCAGGGTTGAGGTAAGCGAGCCAAACTGTTCTTTCTGCGCGAGAAAACCGCATATCAAACCAGTCTGAGCATCAAGGTCAAGCAATGCTGCAAACATGTCGGAAGAAAAAGTCGAACGTTGCCTGCGGATTGGGGTGCCAGTGTTGTAGAGCATTGGGTGGGAGAAAGCCCCCAGCCGGCTAAACTTCTGCTTCTGACCATACTGCCAGGTGCCGGATGGCGACCAGCTTTGCCATCCGTTGCTGTAAAAGGCGGTCCTATCTGGTTTTCCATCTGAAAATTGAACGTCACCAGTCTTTATGGATGAGAACAGGAAGCTTTTGGGTTGGAGGGTTTTGCCAGAATTGTTTACCAATCTCATTCGTTGAAACAAAAAAGGCAAATCAACCGTGATTCCGAAATCAACGTCCAGTGCTATCCCTGTGTTCGGATCGAGGTAATGTAGCGTCAGCGTCTTTTGTGAGCCTTGAATGGATTCAACCACGCCATCTTCTTGCACTGATTTCAGAATGAAATTGGGGGAATTTGACCCCCCAAGTTCCAACCCAAAGCTGACGTTTTCGATTTTCGCTCCAGCAAATTGGGTTGAGGTAAGGTTGAAAGTGAATTGTTCAGGGAAAACGGTGAAATGCAGATATAGGTTGGAAAGTGAGGTCATGCCCTTCTCCAGACTTTCAGGATATCTTCGAAGGGGATAGGGCCTTCACGTAATAGCAGCGGTTCTTGCGATTGACAATCGACAATGGTGGATGCTTGACCACCCGGGTGTTTTCCACCATCAAGGATCAATGCAACGCGACCTTTGAGTTGCGCGTAGACATCCTCAGCTGTAGTTGGATTTGGTCCTCCAGATATGTTGGCGCTGGTAACTGCCAGCGCTCCGCACTGCTTCAAGAGATTCAACGCGAAGGGGTGATCGGGCATCCGCACAGCCAACCCGGGGTATGGGCTTAACGAGGGTGGCAGCCCTTCTTTTTTGGGCAGCACCAGCGTTAGCGGTCCAGGCCAGTAGGTGTGCATCAAAGCGAACGCTTCAGACTTGACCATAGAAGCAAGCTGATCAAGCTGCTCCAGACTCCCAACTAAAACCGGGATGGCTTTCTCCTCCGGTCGCTGCTTGGCGGCGTAAATCTTTTGCAGGCAGATCTCGTTGATCTGCCCAGCCAACCCATAAAGGGTATCAGTTGGGAAGACAATCAATTTGTCTGCTTCCAAGGCGGCCATTGCCAGGGGGATAGCGTTGGGATCATCAATCGAAAGGATTTCAGTCTGAAGGTCGCTCATTTCAACTCAATTCTAACCAACCGGTCGCGGTCGAACAGGTCTTTGTGCAAACTGACCTGTGCATCAGGAAAATTTCTATTCGCCAATTGAAGGGTTTGAGGTCCGAGGGTGTCTTCAGTTTCGAGCAGAATCAGGACAGGGAGGTTCAAGAAAGGTGGCAGTTTTTCCAATAATTGGCTGATGAGCTCCAAACCGTTCTCGCCTCCATCCAGCGCCAGGCTGGGTTCCCAGGGTAGACTATTGACCTCAGTCAACTTACTTGTGGGTATATAAGGCAGGTTGGCGCAAACCAGGTCAGCTTGCTGTGGGTTTTCAGGGATCAAGTCACACTGTGAAAAACTGATCCGATCGTCAACGTGATGCTTCCGGGCATTTCTATTTGCGACTTCGAGTGCAGCTGAAGAGATATCAGTCGCCAGCATATGCAAATCAGGGCAACGACTGACCAGGCTTACAGCAATGCAGCCTGAGCCGGTACCCACATCGATCCCATTTCGAGCTGAAGGGTGTGCCTGCAACCATTCCAGCGCAGCCTCAACCAACATTTCGGTTTCGGGTCTGGGTATCAAGGTTGAGGGGTTTACCTCAAACTCAAGCCCGAAGAATTCTTGTTTTCCTATCAAGTAGGGCAGGGGTTCGCCTGCCTCCAAGCGCTGCAAAAGCACCTCCAACAGGTCAGCCTGGGCTTTGTTGAGGTGCGCTTCGGGGTGTGCTAAAAGCCAGGTTTTGGGTCGCTGCACAATATGCGCTAACAAGGACAGCGCGATTTGGTGGGGTTGTTCTATCTCGCTCAACCTGGCGCGAATGCTGCGGCCAGATTGGAGGTCATTTTCCATTGCTCTCAAAATTTGCCAGGCGTTGGGCTTCTTCCTCGTGCTGCAGTTCTTCGATGAAGGTATCCAGCTCATAGCCATCCATCACGCCTGCCATATTGTAGGACGAAACGTTGATGCGGTGGTCTGTGACGCGCGACTGAGGGTAATTGTAAGTGCGGATCTTTTCGGAGCGTTCACCGGTGCCAATCTGGGATCGGCGGGTGGCGTCAAGTTCGTTCTGGCGCTTCTGTTCTTCCATCTCATAGAGCCTGGCTTTGAGCACGCCCATGGCGCGCAATCTGTTCTGAAGCTGAGAGCGCTCGTCCTGGCAGGCGACAATAATGCCAGTTGGTTTGTGGTGAATACGAACGGCAGTCATGTTTTTCTGCACATTCTGACCACCGGCGCCAGCTGACTTGAAGACGTCAATTTCTATGTCGCCTTCTGGAATATCGATCTCAAAATCATCGACTTCTGCCAGAACCGCAACGGTTACTGTTGAGGTGTGGATGCGTCCCTGAGATTCGGTCTCGGGTACGCGCTGCACGCGGTGAACACCGGATTCAAACTTAAAGCGAGAATACGCACCTTTGCCTTTGATGCCAAAGGTAACTTCCTTGTATCCGCCAATACCGGTCTCGTTGGCTGAAATGATCTCGGTTTTGTAGCGATGGATTTCGGCATATTTCAGGTACATGCGCAGCAGATCCGAAACAAACAAGCCGGCTTCATCGCCGCCTGTTCCAGCACGGATTTCTATAATCACATTGCGATCATCCCGCGGGTCTTTTGGTACCAGTTTGGATTTGAGCAATTCTTCCAGTTCGATTTTGCGCGCGTCAAGTTCATCCAGTTCCATTTTTGCCAGATCGAGCAATTCGCCTTCGGAGACTTCGATCAATTCCCGGGTTTCTTCGGTTTTAGACAAATTCTCTTTGTATTCTTTGGCAAGTGTAACGATGGGCTCCAAATCGGAGCGCTCCTTGGAGAGTTCAGCAGCCAGTTGATAATCCTGTCCAACCTCAGCAAGGCGCTGTTCAAGATCGGCATAGCGTTCAAGTATTGATTCAAGTTTGTCAAGCATAGTATGTTCGTTTATCCCTTTAAATTCGGATTGAGATTATATCATCCTGTGCTCGAAACCGCAGGTCGAGATTGGACGGCTGGTGGAGTTGATCTTTGATTAATGCTTTTCATTCTTTGAGCTGATTGTCATTCAGAATGAACTGAAGAACCTTGGCGGTCGAGATTTAGTAACTTTATGGGGAAACTTCGTGCCTTTAGATTGGCTCTGGATAACAACAGCTTCATTAAAAATCGTAGCAGTCCTCTACGACCGTGTATAATCTAACCCCGGAGGAAGAATGCAGCTCTATTTTATTCGACACGGACAATCAACCAACAACGTCAGCTGGGAGTTTAGAGATACAGAAGGGTACGATCGCGTATCGGACCCGCCGTTGACTGCATTGGGCATAGCCCAAGCTCAGGCCGTGGCTAATTTTATTGTCTCCACCCAAGTGAACCCTCATGAAAACCTGAGCGTAGGAGCATATCGCCACCGTGTCAACATCACGCACCTCTATTCCAGCCTGATGATTCGGGCAATACATACCGGCACGATTCTTTCAGAGACTCTGGGCATTCCACTATTTGGTTTGCCGGAGGTGCATGAGATCGGGGGTATTTACCTGGAAACTGAGGTTGACGGAAAAACAGAAATTAGCTTTGAACATGGTGTTTCGCCTGCCTTTCTACAAGAGAATTTCCCAGCTTTCAGATTGCATCAACCGATTGAGGAAAAAGGCTGGTGGCAAGGTGGAATGGAACCGGCAGCAGCACCCATGCAGAGAGCTAAATCTGTTTTAGCATTATTAAATGAACGCCATCTTGGTACCAACGATAATGTGGCGATCGTGACTCACGGCGGGTTTTTCAATACCATGGCACGCACCATTTTCAGCGTCAGACCGGACGAACCAAACAATACAAAACTGCCTACCTGGTTCTCCTTCTGCAACTGTGCTATCAGCAGAATTGATTTTGTGGATGACAGAGCAGTTTGGGTCTACCACAATCGTACTGACTTCATGGATGACGACTTAGTAACCTGTTAGGATTGTTTATCTTTGATCCGAGTTGAGTGAAAGTCCAGTTTTCGTCTGGTACAATAATCCCAAGGTTTTCGTTAATAAAAAGAGCTATGCCAATTTACATAAACATACTTCTCATCTTTGTTTTATTCTTTTTTAACGCAATTTTTTCTATGTATGAGATTGCTATGGTCTCATCACGACGAACGCGACTGCATCAACGTGCTGAAAATGGGCAAAAAGGCGCAAGCTTGGCGATCAAACTGCAGAATGACCCTAACCAGGAATACCTGTCGGCTGTTCAGATCATGATCACGATGATCGACACCCTGGCTGGCGGTATCGGCGGCGCCCTATTGGCCGAGCCGTTGGCTACGGTGATGAAGCAGGTCAACTTTCTTGCTCCTATTGCCGATACATTTGCCTTTGTTTTAGTGGTCATTGTAATTACCTACTTTTCGATTGTACTTGGCGAGTTGATCCCCAAACGTATTGCCGTGAGCAAACCGGAAGATGTAGTTACACGAATTTCTCCCATCATCAGTGGCTTGACAATCGCCCTGAGACCACTCATCCGCCTTTTGAGTGCTTCCACCAACCTTGGCATCAAAGTTTTCAATATTGACATCCAAAGAGAGCCCTACATTTCCGAAGAAGAACTAAAAGGTTATATTCAGGAAGGTCGCCAGACAGGTATCTTTAATGAAGCTGAAGAATTTATGGTGGATGGTGTCTTTCGCTTAACCGAACGCCGGGTGGATGCCATTATGACTCCGCACACCGAACTGGATTGGTTGGACCTGAATGACGGTCGCGAGGTTATGGTGAGAGAAATGCTTGAAAGCCTTCATTCCCGCCTGCCGGTTGCCGATGGCGATCTGGATCGCATTATCGGCATTGTGAGTGCCAAAGACCTGATGGGAGTCAACATGTTTTCGGAAGATTTTGACATCAAGGATTACGTCCGTGAACCGATGTTTTTCCCCGGAAATATGAAAGCAGTCAAGGCGTTTGAGCAATTTCAATCTACTGGCATTCATCAGGCAATGGTGATGGATGAATTTGGTGGTGTTGAAGGAATGGTCACGCTCTATGACGTCCTTGAATCGATCGTGGGTGATATTCCCCAGGATGAGTTTGACACCGAAGTGGAAATCGAAGAGCAGACTGATGGTTCTTTGTTGATGGATGGGCTGGTACCCATCGATGTCTTGAAAGAAAAATTGGACGTGGATGAGTTACCAGAGGAATACAAAGCTGGTTTCCAGACCCTCAGCGGCTTTATCATGAACCAAATGGGCAAGATCCCCAAAGTCGGTCAGAGCTTCGAATGGGACGGTTTCACCTTTAGCATCATCCAGATGGACGGGCATCGCGTAGAGCGGGTCGAAATCTCAAAAAAAAGCGATTGATTCCAAGCTCAGGAAGCTGACCAGCGTGTGTAGATGGCATGTGAAATCACATGACCGGCGCTATCGTCGATACTTACCAATTCGCCACTTTCCAATTTTCCTTTTTTACCAACAATTTGCTCAACTGCCTGGTGGGTTACAACGGCAGAAGCAGTAATGGCGTAAGCGGTCATTACAATAAACTTGGCGTCCTTCGCCAGGATGCTCTGGCAGGCCTCAATCAATTCAGGAGTGCGCTTGAAGAAATCCCAAACTTCTCCGCTGGAGCCGCGTCCGAATTTGGGTGGATCCATCACGATGCCGTGATAAGTACTGCCTCGCCGGGCTTCGCGTTTGACGAATTTTAGCGCGTCTTCCGCAATCCAGCGCACCGGTTTATCTTGTAAGTTAGACAGTTTGATATTCTGATTAGCCCAGGTGATAGCATGCTTTGAGGAATCTACATGGGTCACTTCTGCACCTGCAGCCGCGCCGGCAGCTGTTGCGGCACCAGAATAACCAAACAAATTCAGCATGCGAAAAGGTTTTTTATTAGCCTCGATCTGAGCTCTGAGCCAATCCCAATGGGTGGCTTGTTCAGGGAAAACGCCCACATGCCTTGATGAACTAAGTTGTAACTGAAATTTCAGGTCCTTATAGCTGATCGTCCAGGCTTTATCCATGGGGTTGAGGATGTTCCACTTACCGCCGTATTCCTGCTTTTCTTCAACCAGAACGGCATTGGCTTTTTTCCATTCGGTGGAGGGCAGGGTGGTTGACCAAATTGCCTGTGGACGTGGACGAACAAGCAGGTACTTGCCGAAACGTTCCAATGTTTTTCCGTTACCGCTATCAAGCAGCTGGTAATCTTTCCAATCGGGCGAAGATGTCAGGATAATGTTGTGGGGCAGGGTCATAATTACTCGCTTACTCTAAATAATATTGATAAAAACAAAAGTCAAATATACCAGAAAACATACCACACCGGACACCTCAAAAGCCCTGAAAAGGTAAAGATGTTGGTGAGGATCAGAATCGGACCGGGATGAAAAATTGATGCTTAATTGAACTGCAGTGAGGAACACCCACAAGGCAATAGCCCAGAATGGCAAGGGCTTCAGGAGCAAAAATGTGACTCCTGCAGAAATTATTAGGACCGAGGCGTACAATATCCGCCAAAAAGTTGTCGCTTGGTTTTGGGGAAGTTCAATCCGGGTTTCTTCTGATCTATAGAGGAGATAGAAACTGGTAACGAATAATAACGGAAAGAGGGTCTCAATTGCAGCCGGATTTATCTTGTTGGCAAATACGCTGTTGAGCAAGAAAATTCCGCCATAAAGGAAGTGATGCTGGTTGAACCCGAGCATTAGCCGGTTAGAAATGCGAAAATTTGGATGAAAAAGTGCTAATGAAAGCAAGATTGAGCTAATGGTGAGCACAATGTTGATGCGGCTCAATAGAAAGGCACCCACCAGGCTTATGATCATTGCTAAATAGAGCGCGATCCGAGCGGAGTGAGGGCTCACCAGACCGTAAGAGAGCGGGTTTGGGTCTGCCTTGGAAGGCGAAAAGGTATCCTCGGGAGCATTGCTTAAGTGTTTGTAAACCTGGGCGAAACAATAGATAGCCAGGTTAGCTGCAAAGGCGAGTGCGATGACGTGAACACTTGCTGCTTCGATCACCAGGCTCCCCAGAAGACTGCAGAACAAAACAAAAGGCAGTCCTTTGGGCAAGCCAAGCAGGTGTAGAAATGCGATCCATCGATTTTGTTTCATCTTCGAAATTGAGTATACCAATGTTTTAACCGATATCCTGACCATAGCGCCTGTCTTTCCAAGACTAACAAAATTGTTGTTAGAAAACTGTAGGGTGAAATTAAGGAGGTGAGGACATGGAGAAGATTAAGCACGCCTTCCTTCTCAATCCACTAGTACATATGTGATGGTAAGGCACAGGTCAGGATGTTGTAACGACAATTTGGCAGGCGGTGGATTGGAAGAACAAAAATCTGGATCAAACAAGGGGCGAAGGGCTTTAATAACTCTATGGGTATATCGTCACATCCAACAACTAATAATGACCGCATATATTGCCAATTTCATTGAAAAAAAGCCAAAAAAGTTGTTCCGGCGGTAGAATAGCCGTATTGAAAAGGAGAACGAATGGACTTTGACCTGTTTATCGACCGGAAACCTACCGAAAGTTTGAAATGGAATTGTTATCCTGATGATGTGTTGCCTCTTTGGGTGGCGGATACGGATTTCAGGTCCCCACCAGCAGTGATTGAAGCACTGCACAAACGCGTTGACCACGGCATTTTTGGCTACGGCAAGACCCCTGAGGGGCTTGACAAGGTTGTGATCGATCGATTTAAAAGGCTTTACGATTGGGAAGTCAGCCCTGATCAAATTTGCTACGTTCCTGGAATTGTGACTGGGTTTTCGATTGTGCTGCGTGCATTATGCCAACAGGGTGACGCTGTCATTTTTCAAACTCCGGCTTACCCGCCATTTATTGGCGCACCCATGTCATCGGGTTTGATCGGAATCCAAAACCCAATGTACCTTGACGAGCAGGGAATCTACCGCATTGATTATGACTTGTTTGAACAGCAGGTGATTGATAACAAGGTTAAGGTTTACATTTTGTGTAACCCCCAAAACCCAACAGGCAGAGTGTTCACCAAGAAAGAACTGCTGAAATTAGGCGAAATCTGTTTGCGTCATAACGTGATCATCTGTTCTGATGAGATTCATGGCGATATTCTCTTTGACGGTCGAAGGCACACACCGATTGCTTCTCTGGATCCTGAGATCTCAAAGATCACATTTACATTCATGGCACCCAGCAAGACCTACAACATCGCCGGGCTTCACGCTTCGGTGGCGGTTATCCAGGACGAAGACTTGCACAATACCATGAAAGGATATATGCAATATCTAATCAGCAGCCCAGGCATTTTATCGCTTGTGGCAGCCAAGGCGGCTTACGAACATGGAGATGAATGGCTTAGAGAGCAGATCTCCTACCTGCAAAGAAACCGCGACTTGATTGGAGAGGAAATTGACAGTGGAATGCTGCCTGGTATCCGCTGGAGTAAGCCGGAAGGGACCTTCCTCGCCTGGCTGGATTGTCGGGAAGTGGGCGTTGAAGGCGATCTGCAGGAATTCTTTATGCAACATGCAAAAGTATGTCTGAATGATGGCTGTACCTTTGGGGAAGCTGGAGAAGGTTTCCTGCGGCTAAATTTTGGCTGCACCCAGGCTGTCTTAAAACAAGCGCTCGAAAAAATAGCAGAGACGATTCAAAGGATTTAATTTTATTGATATGTGGAATATTGATCGTGCCGGTGTTATCGATGAGAAAGGTAAATGACCGAAGGTCTCTGACAGGTTAAACTCTTACGGACAATCCGTATGCAAAGCCAGACCAAACCTGCGTTCGGCTGAGGGGTGCTTTGCAGGATCGGCACTTTGAACTAATAAAAAAGCCAGCTCGTAAGCTGGCTTTTCCGATTGAGAGGCTAACCCCTTATTCTTCTACGATCACGACTTCGGCGGCCTGTTTTCCACGTGGACCGTCTTCGATGGTGAATTCCACTTTCTGTCCTTCTTTCAGGCGTTTGTAGCCTTCCATCTTGATTGCAGAAAAATGGACGAAAACATCATCACCATTCTCTAAACCAATAAAACCGTACCCTTTAGGTGCGCTGAACCATTTGATGGTTCCAAAAGTTCTGTCTGACATTTATTACTCAACTTTCTTAAAACTAATACTTACCTCAAATCAAGGCAATTTAATTTATCACCAACCTTCTTATCCGTCAAGGAACTAATTGTTAACTGGTCACAACAGGGTCGGCAACGTAGTCTGTCACCAAAGAATACAAAATGAGCACTTTTGGACAGTTTCTTATTACTAGTTGCAGCGGAAGGTATAATTAGATTGAAAACAGGTAAAAATGCAAGATCCCACAAGTTATCGCAACAATTCAAATTATCTGAGCACCAGGCAATATCAGGACTCAGGTAATTTGACATCCCGGATCCAAATCCATCAAAGGTTTAGTACAGGCCAACAAAGTTGGTATGACTTTGTCTATGAATTAGCTGCGATCAAACCTGAAACGAAAGTTTTGGAACTTGGCTGTGGAGCCGCATCACTTTGGCGCGCTGTCATGAACCGACTGAATGAAAATACCCGAGTCACACTGAGTGATTTTTCACCAGGCATGATCAAAGACGCTGCCAACAACCTGGCAAGAGACAAGCGTTTCCATTTTGTCTGCATGGATAGCATGAATGTCACTTTTCCAGCCGTTACTTTTGACCTGGTGGTTGCAAATCACATGCTTTATCACGTGCCGTCGGTTTCCCAGGTGCTTTTACAGGTTTCTGGATTGCTCAATCCTGGTGGAAGGCTTATGGCGGCCACTAACGGACCGGAGCACATGATCGACCTGGACATTCTTCTTGAAAAATTCTCTCAAAGGCTGGACAAAAGCCATGGAATGTCAAGCGGCTTCAATCTGTTGAACGGAGAAAAGCAATTGCGAGAGTTCTTCTCAACGATCGAGCTGCACCTTTATTCGAGCGATCTTTGGGTCACGAATGCCCAATTGCTAACCAATTATGCCTATTCCACTCCCTTGGTAAAAGAGAAACTGGGCGATGAGGGCAAGCGAGAGATGACGACATTTTTCCAACGCCGGATCGACCACTACGGTGGGATAGTAATCCGAAAACAAACCGGGGTTTACCTGGCGAAAGACCCTCTCTAAAATATAATCAACGCAATGCCGAGACGATCAGGGTCACGGCAGAAATCACAAAGCAGTAAACTGCAAAACCATAGAAAGTGTTTTTCTTAACGTAGTTCAGCAACCAGCGGATCGAGAGATATCCGATCACTCCGGCAATCACAAATCCAATGATTAGGATTGGCAAAAAATCGATGAAAAACTCAGCCTGCACCAGGTCCAATACTGAAAGCAAACCAGCAGCCAACATGATCGGTATGGACAGTAAGAATGAGAAGCGTGCGGCAGCTTCGCGAGTGTAACCCTTGAAGAGAGCGCCAGATATCGTTGCGCCTGAACGGGAAATACCAGGGAAAATCGCCATCGCCTGAAATATACCGATCACCAAAGAATCGAGCCAGGTCAGTTTTTCCAGATTATTCTCTTTTTTTGAAAATATTTCTGCCAGGATGAGTAAAATTGCCGTCCCTAAAAGTAAAATCGCAGTAAGAACAGGGCTGTTAAAGGCAGCTTCTACTCGGTCCTTGAGCAACAAGCCTGCTAACCCGGCAGGGATGGTCCCCAAAACAATGTACCAACCCAAGCGGCTTTCAGTCTCTTTCAAGGGCGTCTTCGCCTTTATTCCCTCGATGACCGACTTGAAAATTGAAATCAGGTCTGACCAAAAATAGATGATTACGGCCACGAGGGTCCCCAGTTGAATTAACACATTAAAGACAAAAGCTTTTTCAGGGTCAAGCGCCCAGTTTAAGAGATAAGGAACGATCACGAGATGGGCAGAAGAAGAGATCGGTAAAAATTCGGTCAAGCCCTGGACGATACCTAAGATGATTGATTGAATCAGATTCATAGTTCCCTTTCAGCTGTTCGTGGAATTGACAGCCTTGTCATTGCTTCATCAGCAAAGGATTGAAGACGGCCTTCTATGATTGCCTGGCGCAGGTCACGCGCTAACTGGAGTAATGTATACAGGTTATGGATTGATAACAAAGTGGCAGCCAGCATTTCTTTTGCAACAATCAAGTGGCGCAGATACGCACGCGTAAAAGTGCGGCAGGTGTAGCACTGGCACTGTTCGTCAATCGGTCTTTGGTCTTCGGCGAATGTTGCGTTCATCAGGTTAAGCCTGCCGGACATGGTCATGGCGCTGTTATGGCGTGCCAGCCGGGTGGGCAGGACGCAGTCGAAAATGTCGATCCCCCGCAAGACGCCTTCAATCAGGTCTTCCGGAGTACCTACGCCCATCAGATAGCGGGGTTTATTGGCGGGAAGAATGGCGTTGACTACTTCGATGGTGCGGTACATCTCAGCTTTGGTTTCTCCGACCGAAAGCCCGCCGATAGCGTGACCGGGGAAGCCCATGGAACTGATGGCGTTGGCAGATTGCTCGCGTAGATCGTCAAAGATACCGCCCTGAACGATGCCGAAAAGGGCCTGATCACTACGTTTTTTCGCATCCAGACAGCGCTGTGCCCAGCGATGGGTACGCTCCATTGCCTGTTCAACATAAGTGCGGTTATTGGGATCGGAACATTCATCGAACGACATGATGATGTCCGCCCCCAGATTTTCCTGGATTTGGATGGACCTTTCAGGTGTCAGACGTTTCATGGAGCCGTCAATGTGCGATTTGAAGGTAACCCCATCTTCATCGACCTTGCGCATATTTGCAAGGGAAAAAACCTGGAAACCCCCCGAATCGGTCAGCATCGGTTTGTGCCACTGCATGAACTCGTGAACCCCGCCCATTCTGGCAACCAGCTCATCCCCAGGTCGTAAAAAGAGGTGGTAGGTGTTGGAGAGCACCAGGGTGGCACCCAGCTCTTCCAGTTGGGCAGGTGTGATCGCTTTGACGGTTGCCTGAGTACCGACGGGGGCAAAAACAGGGGTTTGAAGCATGCCGTGTGGGGTCGTAAATTCTCCAGCGCGAGCATTACCATCTTGTGCGATGATCTTATAGTTAAAACTGTTATTCATTTGGTGGATTTGTAGATTTTCGTTATCGCTCATGTCTTCTTATAAAAAACCTGCCCCAATTGTACCTTTATTATTTTGCTCTATGTTGGGTCCGCTCAAATGCGGAAATTCAAAACCAGTGATTCAGAAAAAAAACTTTTGCTCTCTTGTGCAAGTAAGCTAAATTGATAACCTTACGTCCAGTTCCTGCTTGGCACATCTGCCTTAATGGTTCCATCCGTCAATTCCCAAAGCATGTTGCAGGTACGGGCAATGAAGGCGCGGTCATGCGCCACCACCAGCATGCCACCACTGAAGGCATCCAGTGCTTTTTCAAATTGCTCTCTTGATGGGATATCGAGGTGATTGACAGGTTCGTCCAATACTAAAAAATTAGCACCCTGGGCTACCAGGCGGGCTAACAGCAGCCGGGCGCGTTGACCGAAGCTCAAAGCAGAAGTAGGCAGAACGGCATGGTCTTCATCCAGCAGGAAATAGTGCAAGAAGTGATAGGTTTCGCTTAGATCCATACCCTTGACTGACTGAATTTGTTCAATGGGTGTCATGTGAGGATTGAGATCTTCCTGTTTTTGAGGCATGTAACCTAACACTACGCTATTGCCCCAGCGATAGGTGCCAGAATTTGCCGGCAATTGCTCCATCAATACTTTGAGCAAGGTGCTTTTGCCGGAACCATTTGCACCCACCAATGCAATCCGCTGACCTGCGGTTATGGTCAAATTCAGGTCTTCGAAAAGAGGAGTATTCGCGTAGCCAAAAGAGAGATTATCCGCTGTCAATACTTGCTGGCTTTGATGTTCAGGTTCAGCAAAATTGATATTAATACGCCAGGTGTCCATCGGTTTTTCTAAACGTTCGGACGATTCCAGGTAACGCTCCAGGCGTTTCTTCTTGGCGGTGCCTTTTTTGGCAACTTTTTTGGCATACCGGCGGGTCTTGGAATCCTTTGTGCTTTTTTCAGTTGACCGGGCTTGTTCGGCGGTAGCCAGCCAATCACCCCGCAAGCGTTTGATCTCGGCTTCCTGGTCCTTCCAGAGTTCGTATGCTTTTTGTTTTTCCTGGGAGATCAATGCCGCATAGTTGGAGTAATTACCAGTAAACTTGCGGATACCTTCTCTGCCCTCCTCGAGTTCATAGATGGCGGTGACGGTGCGGTCAAGAAAAACTCGGTCATGAGAAACCAACAACACGATGCCGGGGTAAGAATTGACAAATCCTTCCAACCATTCCAAGGCAGGGATATCCAGATGATTGGTGGGTTCATCAAGAAGCAATATTTCAGGTCGCTGAAGAAGCAAAGCTGCCAATTGAATGCGCTCTCCTTCACCGCCACTGAGCTTGTTTAGGCTCGTATTCAGGGCAAGATAGCCCAAACCCAGATTTGACAGGAGCTTCAGGGTTTCTGCTTCCTCACGCGCGGATAACTCCTGGCTGGGGTAGGGATTTGTTTGATTGAGAGCTAAAAGCATTGCCCCTGCGATGGTTTCAGTCTGGACAGCAATGGGATTCTGTGGCAAATAGCCGATTGAATCGCCCCTGCTCGTGATCACACTGCCGCTGTCAGGCTCAAGTTTACCTGCGATGATCTGGAGCAGGGTTGTCTTGCCGCTGCCATTTGCGCCTACCAACCCGGCATGTTCACCATCAGCCAAGCTAAAGGTAACCTCTCTTACCACTTGGTTGTAACCAAAGCGTTTGCTGATTCGGTTGACATGTAACATAGCAGTCTCCTGATTTATTCTGCCAAGGGCTTTCTGAAAACGACCGAGCGGTTATAACTGCGGTAGCCCAAACCGTAATACAGTTTTGTCGCACCGC
>CAZDPK010000017.1:0-1466 GCA_964507335.1 uncultured Anaerolineaceae bacterium
CCCTCCACAAAAGGCTGATCCATCAACACCTGGATTTGCTCGACTGCCTTCTCGTCACGAATTTCTGAGAAGACCTTCGCCGTGCCATAGATTCCTTTTACTTCAAACATGGTTGCCTCACATTTATTCTAACGAATAAAAAAACCAAAATCAACTCAATCACGGTCGATTTGAAGATGGCAGATACGCGATCTCATCTCTCATCTGTATATCGATTTATCTATTAACATCAACAGACACTTGTAAACCTTGACATTTCATGACAATATGCTATATTTTTGGATTAATCGGGGAAAATGACCTTGAACGAACGTAATCGTATCGTTTGAATAATAACCAATTTGTGAAGCATTTTTTGTATTTAATTTGGATGCATCTGGAATTTTTAAGTTGATCATCCTGGCATGATGGCTGGAGTTGCTTCATGCTCAGGCAGCAAATTCATTGATCATGCTAAACACGGAACATTAAAAACCAAATAACGGTCAAGCCGGGTCCTACGGACAACTAAGGTAATCTCTGTTTTCAAAAAACAGTGAAGGCAAACAATCAACTATCTAGTCATTCCTAAGGAGGAAAAAATGAGTATGGATTTTATCAATGTGGCTGATCGCGAAGTTAGGTTCAACATTAGCAATCGCGGCTGGCGAAGGATTTTTTGTCTTGCACGCATGTATGGATGGGAACCACGTGGAACGGTGGGTGATGGCGAATCGACCAGCTACTTCTTCAATGATGGTCAATTAGTTAGGGCTGATGATGCAATGGAACTTGGCAGAGCCATCGAACTGGCAATTCCAGAGCTCAAAGAGGAAGACCCGGCTTGTGCGCCGGATGTTTTGTTTGGATCATATTGGGAGGTTGAGATGGTGAGGCGTCTTGAGGAATCCGTACATGAGGGCAGAAGAGACCCTGCTTACATCTTTTTCAGCACTCATTGGACTGAGAAATTGACTGAGTTGGTTGAATTCTGCAAGGCTGGGGAATTCCGAATCTATTGATTTAGAAAAGTGAAGGGGTGGTTACTGTGTAGTCCACCCCTTCTTTTAGTGTCTGTAAGGTGAAAGTTTTTAAGCTTTAGGGCTTTCACCATTCTCGGCTTCGTGCTTGGTTGCCAAAGACTGGCGAATTTCCTGTTTCATGCGTTCGACTTCTTCAGAAGTGCCACGCGAAACAGTGCTGCTGGTTTCAAGACCCAGTTTATCTGAGAGCAGCAAGGTCAACAGACCTTCCATAATGCTGCTGCCTGAAGCGCCGCTTTGAGTTTGACCACCGCCTACCACTACTCTTGGCACCACATCTACACCAGACAGTTGTACTGCTTCAGCGAAGCGGTTCATAACTTGCTGGGTTACCTGGTATTGAGGACCACCATAAGCAGCCACCTGTTCTTCAGTTGCAATAGCCTGGGCGATACCAGTTCGGGCGATTTTCTCAGCTTCCGCATCCGCAAGCGCACGGATTTG
>CAZDPK010000017.1:1566-27850 GCA_964507335.1 uncultured Anaerolineaceae bacterium
CGATACCAGTTCGGGCGATTTTCTCAGCTTCCGCATCCGCAAGCGCACGGATTTGAGCGGCTTGCTGCAAAGCTTTCATGTAGTCAGCCTTACCCTGGTTGGAAAGCACGGTAATGCTCAGTTCAGATTCAGTGATATTGCGCTGTTGTTCTGTGCGTGCCTGGGCTTCTCGTAATTCCCGTTCTTTGGCGGCAGCATCCTGCTGGCGTTGGAAGGTTTCGATTTGTTCAATAGCGATCTGGCGGGCACGCAGCTGATTCAGGATCACTTCCATATTTTTATCGTTACCTATGGTTGTCGGCGTTCCAATCAGAACCTCCTCCAGCTCCAGGTTGTAATGCAAGAATTTTGCCTTCATTTCCTGGCTGGAGAGATCCTGGATTTCGTTGCGATCGTGAATGAGTTGGATCAGTGTGCGTGTTTGTCCAATGTTTTTAAAGTAAGCGGACACCATCGGGTCGAGGGTTTGCTCCACCAATTTTTTGACATCACCGAAGCGTTGCACCACCAATGGCGCTTTCTGATAATCGATATGGATCACTACCGAAAGCGGCAGGGAAGGTTCAAAGGCATCTTTGGTGATCAATGATACTTCTGAGAGGTTTTCGTCCAAATTGTGCGAACCAACCTCGGATTTGATCCACTTTAAGATAATGTTGGTTGTGGGAACGGCAACCACTTTACCGGCGTAGGTGTTAAAAGCATACTTGCCTGGCAGCAACGGCACATTCCAGACGCCCCGGCTGCCAACGCTTACCAGTTCACCATGGCGATATTCAGTGCCTGAAAGGTCTTCACTGACAGTCCCGGTGTACGAGACAACCACACCGACAAAGCCAACTTCAATGATGGTTTTTTGGATCAGTTCCACTGTGGCAAACAGTCGGTTTAAATAGTAGGTACCTTCAACAAGCACCTGCAGCTGGCGTCCGCGCAGACCATTAGCGGCAATGAAACGATCTGGCATCTGGAAGTTATTGTGATAGGTAGTTTCATCATTTTGGTCTTGACCAACTAGGGGGGCAATGATTTCTCCTGATGGCAAGGAAAACCCATCATGAATAGTGACAATGCCAATTAAGTCATCGGAATCTTTAATGACCACTGGTGTAAAGCCCTTGCGACTGCTGATAACAGCTGTCATAGATTCAATCGCTGACTGGTCATCCTTGCTCAATGAAAGGAAGTGAACCCTTTCCTCCGTAATGACCACAAATTGTGCCTGGTTGATGGCGTAGGTGCCTTCGCGCAAGATCTGGCGCTGTGGCCCCCTCTGACCACCATTGGTCAGAAAATCGGTCACATCCTGGAAGTTGTTCGCCGTGGTATTGCTGGCTAAAACCTGCATGGCAGAAAGTGGCTCACCATCGCGGGCGAAAACGTAGCCGATTTTGCCCTGTGGGATGGTCACCAGCGGCACAACGTGCACGCGATATTGAATTGGCATCAGGTAATGCAAACCACCGCGTAAAACATCGGGTTGATACCCTGCTTCACCGTGCAAGGCGATAAAATTGCCTTTTACCGATTTGCGACCGAACCGTTTTTCGACAATTCCGATACGGTTATTGGGGATGAAACGGATACCTGTAAGCAGGATTAGAAAAAAAACGATTGCTAAAGCAATCCATAAAATAGATTGGATGGGATTCATAGTTTCTCCGGATCTCTTTGAAATAAGAGTCAGGATTAATATACGCCTATATTATTAGAATAACAATAGATAATATAGCCCAACGCCTGTAATTATTCCAGTGATGTTGTAATAAGAAGGTGTGGATGCTGAATGATAATGCCGTATTTATCTCAGGAGTCACTAGCAAAAGAGCTGCTCGTTCTCGAGCAGCTCTTTTATGAAAACCTTATGTTTCTATTTATTGACCAATGGCAGGAATAGTTTTATATATTCGGTCATGAAGGTTAATGGGAAACTGACCTGTTGGGTGTCCCCACCGGCGTCCACCAAGCCGGTTAGCCCGACTGAAATTTCTGCGCCCCGAGGCAAGTTGCTGGTTGGGGTGATTATCATCTCGTAGATGGCCGGATCAAAACTACAGCTCACTGGGATAAGATCGGCAGGGTTCGGCTCGATCCACACATTCGGGCAGGCTGTACTTGGCATCGCCTGGCTCCAGGTGACCACAATCGGAGTGTCGACTGGCACATCTGCCACACCATTTTCTGGTGTTGTAGCTACCACAATTGGGTCGCGCCAGTTGAGCACAGTGTACTCATACAATTGCGTGCCATCTGTACCGTAGTCTACAGTCAGGCTCAGGTTGGGGAGTTCAAAATTGCCGTCCGCGCCCTTCATGACCGTCTCCCAGCTGCCGCGGGTGAACTTGAATTCCAGGCTGGTTCCATCCAGAATGTAGAAACCTCTACTCCAAAGTTCCGGGCTCATCTGATTGAGGGGGGTGGCAGCCGGATTCCAGTCTCCAACCGTCCCGTCCGGATTGATATAGCGGGTGAGGTAAACCGTTCCGGGTGTCCATTCAGGCACTGTTATTTCAAAAGTCACCTGTACCATCTTAGGTTCAGCCATCTGCTCGACGACGTTCGAATTTTCGCTGCGATTAAAGCTGGTGTCCAGGGCGACAACGAAGTAGTAATACATTTCCACATTTTCCACGTCTGTGTCATGATAAGTGGTGTCAGGTGCGAGGGTTCGACCAATTTTCTCATAAAGCATACCGTCGGTAGATCTATAGATGTCGTAGGCGTAAACCGCGACTTCATCAGTGGACTCAGTCCATACCAGGTCGATGAATGACGCGCTCCAGTCGGCAACAGAAAGAACCGGAGCGGATGGTTCAGTGGTGTCAGAAGAAGGAGTCACGGTCAAATCGCCAGCTTCTATTGGATCGTACGTGTCAGCAACAAGACCGCTTGTATAGGCATAAACCCAGGTAAAAGCGCCATCGGTGGAGTAGCGATAGACGTAATCAAACTCACCCAACATCTCAGGCAGAAGAGTGCCGACAAATTCGTCGTTATTGCCAACCTGCCCATTAAAGCTCGCGTCATACCAGGTCCATTCCGCGTTACCACGGGGGTCGCTTCCATCCGGACCATAACCCACCTGCGCCAGCAGACCGGGCGTGGCACCAGGTTCTGAGGTGACGTCGGCGATGTAGACCTGACCGTAGATGTTCTCAGTCGGGTTGATACCGATGGTGTGAGTGATTGTGAACGGCCACTGCAGGTTCGCCCAATCGATCGTGTATGCGGGCAGCGCGGTAACTTCATTGGAGGGATCTGAGATCAGGCTTGTGGTGGTATTCCGGGAGACGACCATGTAGTAGTAGCGTGTTCCAGGGACCACAGTTGTATCTTCGTAGTAGCTATCAACGCTGGTACCAATCAACTCGTAACCTCCGCCGGAGAGGTAACTGCGGTATACCAGGTACTCGTCCGGCTCGGAATCAGGAATATTCCAATCCAGTGCCACCAACCAAGCGCTAACCGCATCCACACTCAGGCTGGTCACCGGATCGGGTGGGGCTATCTGGAGATTAGTCCGCACAAGCACAACGCCGCCATTGGCAGGCACGCCCACCTGTGGCAATTTCCCTTCACTGTTCACGGTATAAGTGGAGTTAAAATGCACATCCTGATAGGTTGTCCCAATTGGTAAGTACCCTAAAACGTCAATATCCACTGCTTGCGCTGATTCTTCGCTGCGGTTTATCAGTACCACCGCCGAGTCTACACCCGGCAAATTTCGCCCATAGGCGTAAAGTTTCTGGTTGTCATCGACCAAGAGGGTGCGATAGTCACCAGTGCGCAGGGCTGGATGGTTGTTGCGCGCAGCGGTCAGGCTGGCGTAATAATCGTAAACATAAGCCTGTTCATCCGGGCTTTGCAGGCGGGTATAGTAAGGCGTTCCGCTTTCATCCAACCAAGGGAAAGGCTGGCGGTTGTAGGGGTCGTCCTGCCAGACGCCGCTGCCGTCCTTGGCAACCGGTCCCACCAATCCGATTTCATCGCCGTAGTAAATGGTTGGGGCACCGGGCATGGTCATTTGCACCAAAGCCGCGCCCTTGAGCTTCTCAATCGCGTTGTCCCAAACATAATCCGGGTTTAGATAGTCTGAAGGCTCCAAAGTATTGGTGTTCTCATCCAGCATAAACACAGCCCGGTTGGTGTCGTGGCTGCCAAAGAGGTTCATCATGGCATACAGGGCTTCAGGTGCGTAGCGTTCCTGCAGGTTGAGCATGCGCTCATCGAACTGGCTCATATTTAAGGGTGCCAGTGGACCTGCTGAAGAACCGGTGTTGTGGTCATTATCAGTGAAGGTGGTGTCGCGCCAGAGCGAGAGCACCGCGGAGCTGAACTGGTAGTTCATGACCGCGTCCCACTCACCGCCCAGCAGCCAGCTGTTGGCAATGCCCCACTCCTCACCAGTGATGTAAGCTTCATCATTAACTTCTTTAACGGTTTCGCGGAAACCTTCCCAGTAATCGTTGGTTGGGTCGCCGGTGGTGCCAGGGTCCACGTCCGCGCCAACATCCAGGCGCCAGCCGTCAGCATTGCCCATCCAATGCCCAGCCACGGTATCAAACGGATCTGTGTTATCCCAAATCAGAGCACGCACTCCGGGGTTGGTGGAATTGAGTTTGGGCAGGGAGTCATAGCCCCACCAGGATTCGTAAGTCGCGCCGCCAGGTGTTCCGTCATCGCCTACACATGGTCCATTTCCCGAATCGTCAGGGATAAAGTAAAACCATTCGCGGTAAGGTGAATCGACAGCCTCACAAGCACCGAGTTCATCAAAATTACCATAACGGTCAAAGTAGACGCTGTCGGACGAGACGTGGTTGAACACGCCGTCCAGGATCAGGCGTATGTCACGCGATTCCATTTCGTTTGCAAGATTGAGGAAATCAGACTCGCTTCCAAACATGCTGTTGATCGTCATGTAGTCGGTGGTGTCGTAGCCGTGGTTAGACGGGGACTCGAAGATTGGGTTCAGGTAGATGGCGGTGACCCCCAAATCATCCAGGTAGTCGAGCTTGGCTTCCAATCCTTCCAGGTCGCCGCCATAGAAGTTTTTAGAGTAAGAGCCCTCGCAAGGGTCGTTCGTATCGGCGCGCGGATCACAGATGTAGGTGTTCCAATCTTCTGTATCAGAACGATAAATTGTCCCACCCTCTTCACCGTAGAAGAAAGTGCCTTCTGGCTTGTTGTTATCGGGGTCCCCGTCGCGGAAGCGGTCAGGGAAGACCTGGTAAACGATCGCGTTTTTGATCCAATCGGGGGTCTCAAAATCAGGGGCGTAGACCGTCAACTGGTAGGAATAATCCTGAGTTTCGTCAAATGCTTCTCCACGACCCATGGTGCGGGCGGCGTCATCTTCGTAATAATCCGTATCCGTGCCGTCGATGGCGATAAAGCGATACCAATATACGGTCGGGTCAGCGCTGGCTGGGACGGCAACTTCCCACCAGTCGTAGGTACCATCGCTGTGAACAACGCTCATGGGCAGGATGGATTGTACATTGGTGCGATCGTTGTAGAGTCGCAGTTTCGCTTCGGTCAGGTCGCCCTGAGCCGCGCGCAAACGCAGGATCACCTCGGCGCCGGTGGTTACCGGTCCGCCGGGAGTACGGTAGAGCGTGTCACGGCTGTCGTGTTCCAAATAGTCCCACCAGACTTCGTTGTCGTGCCCGGGTTCGGGCGGTTCGCCAGCAGGTGGTGGGAAAGCGCCCACTCTGCCAGTGCGGTAATCCAGGTAGAACCAGACTACATCCTCATCTGTGTAAGTTACAAATGGAATGTTGCTAGCATTGATAGAGCGGTTGTCCAGACCGATTGCATCCCATGTGCCAGTTGAAACGATTTTGTAATTATGCGGGCCAGCTGTAGCAATCGGATAGTTCAACACGTATAAGCCACGGCTATCCATACCTAAAGCGGTGTTGGGGTCGGCATTGTTCCACTCCTGGAAGTCGCCGACAGCAGTGAAGCTGTTGCTGGAATCCCAGGCGTGAATGATGTTGGTTGTTGGTACCATTGCCAGCCCGGCGTCGGCACTGTGGTCGTTGGTGTCAAAGCTCATTTTTACAACCTGGCTGTCTTCAGTGGTGAAAAGCCACGAGTTATCGGAAGGGTAAGTGATATCCCAGGTGCAGTCGGTCACTTTCCACTCAGAGCGACCTGCATCAGGAATTGTGATATTGGCTGTGAAGACCCCGTCGCCTCCCAGTAAGTCACCATTTGTACCGTCATCGTAAAGAGGGTTACTGTTTGATGTCCAGCCATTGAAATCACCAGCCACACACCATATGCCGGCGCCGCTTGAGACGGGTTCGATCAGCATACGGCCGCTGAAGCTGTCGAGCAGGAAAACCACATCCTGATTAGGCTCCGTGGTGGTGAAGTTGATGTTCGCCGCATCGGAGGAACGTCCATCCGCGCCAAAGCCATTCCAGGTGCCAGTGATAACTGCTTTGCCGATGTAACTGCCTGCCGTTGGAATGGTATAAACCAGGCGATGGAAACCATTGCCCATGTCCATCATCAGCGTGGCTGGGTCGGCGTTATTCCAACCCTGGAAGCTTCCAACTGCGGTGTAGCTGGTGGGGAGGCTATCGCCCTTGACATTGACAATGTTGGAGGCAGGCAATAATGCCATGCCAGCATTCAAGCTGTAGTCGTTGGTGTCGAGTGTGAAGGTCACATACTGCAGCGGAGAACCTGTGGTCACCCAGGAGTTAGCGGACGGATGACCGTTGCCCCAGTTGCCGCACTCCACTACTTTCCAGCCATAGGTGCCAGGAGTTGGGATCGATGTGACATAGGTATAAATTCCATCACCGGCAATGTTGTCGCCATTGTTACCATCATCGAACAACGGGGTGGAACTATTGTCCCAACCGTTTAGATCACTGGCAAAACACCAGTTAGTGGCAGCCAGCAGGCCGGGCATTGGTATTGATTTTTGATTGATTTCTTGGGTAGGTGCCTGCGCCAGGCTGGCAGCAGGGCTGAGGAGAAGTGAGAGTGCCAAGAGTATGGCAAGCGAAAAGCGGATAGCTTTCATGTCACCCTTTCTACTAAATTGAATGTGATTACATAATTATAGTTGAAGAGCAAACGGGATTCAATATTTGTTTTGCCATGTTGCAAGGGACTAATTGTTAGCATTTCTTTATATGAGCTAACAGATATTCTTACCCCTCTTAATTTCCCCGACCTCCCGAACGCCTGCGGTAAAGATTGGGCGGTTAAGAACAAACCTGACTACTGGACCATTGTGCGAGAAATATTGCCCCTGGTGCTGCACTGTTTCCGCAATCTAACCTTCTGCACTTTATCAGACATCTATTACACCCCATATTAACTGATGCACTGTTGAAAAAAACACTGGATATAGTGCAAATATTCCCTCGCCCGGCTGAGCGGCTTATGGTTGAAACGAGTGCTATGAATCGGGTAAACTTATGCTATCAAAAATCACTACACAGGCAATCCTGTGAGAACTCAAGGAGAATTATGAGCGAATATATTAACAACGTCAGCAAACGCAAAGAAGCTGTTAAACAAATCATCCGGCTGCTGCACCAGGGCAAAACCGTGGAAGAACTGCAGGCTGAATATGGACACATTATCGCTGGCGCCAGCGCGCAGGACATTGCTGCAGCTGAGCGCGAGGTGATTGCCGAAGGGCTGCCGGTTTCGGAGGTGCAAAAATTGTGCGATCTGCATGTGGCAGTATTTCAGGCAGGGTTGGAATCGGACCCCGCCCCTGAAAATAAACCCGGGCACCCCCTTTTCGATTTCCGCACGGAAAACGAACTGATCGAGCGTACCCTTGAGGGCATGGAGAGCCAGATTTTGCGATTTGCTGGCGGAGAGCAGGCGATCTTGCCGACGCTTCGTGAGAACGCCAAAAACCTGGACCTGATCCTATGCCATTATGACAAAAAAGAGAACATGATCTTCCCGGTGCTCGAAAAATATGGTTTCGAAGGTCCAAGCAAGGTTATGTGGGGCGTCGATAACGAGATCCGTGGAGTGCTTCGCCAGTTCACTGACTTGCTGGCAACCGAGCAACCCCTGGGCATTACACTGGAAAGCCGCTTTAACGAGCTCTCCCGTAAAGCCAAGGATATGATCTATAAGGAAGAGAAAATTTTGATCCCCGAATCGCTGGAGCGCTTCACCCCAGCCGATTGGCAGCAGATGGCGGACGAAATCGCCGGAGTGGTCAACCAGCCCGCCTTGCAAGAGATGAATGGCTTCTACAGTGCCGCCCACACCAGTGAAATCCCCTTAAAAACCGGAGCGCTCACCGCCGAGCAAATTGACCTGCTCTTGACCAACTTGCCGGTTGATGTCACTTTTGTGGATGAAAACGATAAGGTACGCTACTTTACACAGGGCAAGGAACGGATCTTCACACGCACAGCAGCCATCATCGGGCGCGATGTGCGCAATTGCCATCCGCCTCAGAGTGTGCACGTGGTTCAGAAAATTGTCGACGATTTCAAAGCTGGCACCCGCGATGTGGCAGAATTTTGGATCCAGATGGGTGATGCTTTTGTGCACATCCGCTACTTCGCCCTGCGCGACGAAGCAGGAGCGTACAAGGGCGTGATCGAAGTCTCGCAAAACGTTGCTGGTATCCGGGCTTTGGAAGGCGAAAAACGTCTCCTGGATTAAACTTTTTGCAGCAATGAATTCGACACCCTGTTTGGTCGCACCAAACAGGGTGTTTTAGATTTAATTGATAGCTAACATTACCCCGCCGACAAGGATGAACACAAAACCAATGATTAGAATCACAACATCGGTTTTATTGCTTGAACCATGTTTGTTGATTTCTGTAGGCTTTTCTGGATTGTACATTATCTCAACAGTTTGACCAACTTGATAGGTGCCAGCGACATATGCTTTGGTATATTCTCTTACATATTGTTGACCATTGACTGTATATGAAACAGTCGGAATATACGTGGTTGTGTCGATTTTATTCCTTGTAGTTGTCTTTTCATTGATGGCAGTGATGGTTGCAGAAGTGAGGGCGGTACATCGCTTGCTTTTAATTGTTCTTTTGATGATATTGATCAAGGGAATTAGCACAAAAATCAATCCAACGATCCAAAGTACAACAACAACGATATCCATAGATAGATTCTCCTCTTTGAAACAAGTAATTTGATCGAGCAAACTTTTACTTTTCCATCCTGGAGATGGAATTCTATGGGACGATATTGATTCTATTCAAATGTCGGATTAATTCAAGATGGAAAATGCTTTTGGGCTGTCTGGAATCTAAAAAAAAAGCTCATCGCCTTCCCGAAATGTAGTTTGAATTGTGTGGGTTGATTTGAATAGACTCTATTAGTGTACTCCACAAAAACGAGCCAAAATTCCACTGCAGAGGCGAATTTCTTACGTCTCCAGTCGCAACTGCTCAGAAAGGATTCACACTTGCTGACAGGTGTATAATCATAATCAATGGGGTAATAATGTACAGAAATCATATAGACGAATTAAGAAAGGGGTTTTTTTATGGCCGCTTTTTCTTCAGGTTTGGTTCTTGTCACAGGCGCAACCGGTTTTATTGGGTTGAATACGGTTTTGCGCTTGTTAGAGGAGGATTTTTCTGTGCGTGCTACGGTTAGAAACGATACAGCTAGACAAAAGGTGATCCATAGCTTAAGAGGTCTTGTAAATGTTGATAAGCTTGGATTCGCAATTGCAGATCTAACAAAAGACGAAGGGTGGCATGATGCGGCAAGAGGCTGTTGTTATGTGATTCATACTGCTTCACCTTATCCAGCATCCAACCCGAAGGATGAGAATGAGTTGATCATTCCAGCTCGCGATGGTACTCTCAGAGTGTTGCAGGCGGCGCACGACGAAGGGATTAAAAGGGTGGTCTTATTATCAACAATTGGGGCGGTCTTTGATGGTCATGAAGGAGAAAATAGGATTTTTGATGAGAGCGATTGGTCTAACATTGAGCACCCCCGACTAACTTATCACAAAAGTAAAACCATTGCAGAACAAGCTGCTTGGGATTTCATTAAGAGCGATGAGAATAAGGCGGGCTTGGAAATGGTGTCGATAAATCCATCGAATGTTTTTGGAATCGCGCTGGATGGGCATAACTTTACATCCGCCGAGTGGTTTCGCACACTCATGCACGCAGAAGTTCCAGGAGTATCCCGAAGTCAGATTGATCTGGTAGACGCTCGTGATCTAGTTGACATTCTCATTAAGGCACTAACACAACCAGAAGCTGCCGGTAATCGCTTTATTCTGAACGCTGCCTCGATCCAGTTAATAGAATTCGCGAGTATTCTCCACGACAACTTTTCCGATCGAGGATATAGAGTTCCAAATCGAATTCTTCCTGATTTCTTGATCCGAGTAATTGGGCGTTTTCAGCCCAAAGTGGGTTCGATTGTGAAAACTCTTGGTTGGAGGTATTCGTTCTCCACTGAAAAAGCTCAAGCTGTATTTGATTGGCACCCCCGTCCATATCAGCAGACCATTATCGATATGGGAGAGAGTCTGATTCAGCACGGAGTGGTTTGATTTGGAGGCTCACTATTGTGTTTGATTGCAACTAAAAATTGCTGATCGCCTGACCAAAGTTCTTGAGGATTTCCGATGGCAGGATTGGAGCAGGGTAACTGGCAACAGCCCGTGCCAGCTCAGCAGCACGGGCATGAAGCCTATTACCGTAGATTAGGAATTATTTAATTAGCGGCACGATCAGCAGTGAAGCCATACCGATCAACTTCATAAAGATCAGCGTGGAGGGTCCGGCCACATCCTTCAAAGAATCTCCTACGGTATCTCCAATTACAGCCGCAATGTGTTCCGGAGTACCGCGTGAAAATTCGAGGTTCTCAATGGTCTTCTTGGCGTTATCAAAGGCTGTACCGGTGTTGTTAAAAAACGGTCCGAGCAGCGCTGAACAAGCCACCGAACCTACCAATACCGCCCCCAGAGCATTCATACCAAACATAAAACCAATAGCGAGCGGCACAAGAATACTGATAGCACTGGGCAAAATCATCTCGTGCAGCGCGTTTCGGGTGGCGATGTCGATGCAGTATGAATAGTTTGGTTTTGCTAAACCTTTGATAATATCGGGGTTATTGGCAAACTGGTCACGGACCTCATCAACCATCTTCTCAGCAGTCTTGGCAGTGGACCCGATGACCAGTGACGAAATCAGGAAGGGCAGGCAGACACCGATAAACAGGAAACTCAGGTTGAAAGGTGTGGTGACATCAATCGCTTCAATACCCGCCAGTTTATAGAATGTTAGGAAGATAACGAAGGCGGTGATCGTACCTGAGATCATAGCGTAGGCTTTTGTGATGGCTTTCATGGTGTTGCCAACTGAATCGAGCCGGGAGAGCTTATCGATCACGCTACGGTGCGCCCCAGACATTCCAGCGATGCCGGCGGCGTTGTCGACGATCGGTCCAAAAGCGTCAGCAGCCATAATGAATGTGATCAGAAGGTCAGTGCCAATATTGACCGCCACCAAAGCCAGGAGATTGTTGTTAGAGAGCGTATAGACACCAACCACGACGCCCATCAACACGATCACAGGCAAAACGGGGCTTTGCAAACCATAGGCAATCCCGGTGATCAGGTTTAGGGCGGCGCCCCGGTTGGAGGCTGTGGCAATGTTTTTCACCGGCTTGCCTTCCATCCCGGCATAATAGCGAGTGCTCAATGAGGCTATGGTGGTGATTAACACGCCAAGGGTGGCTGCTATGCCAATGATCCAATCGTTTAACAAAAGGAGCGACATACTCAATGCACCGATGATTGACAGAATCGAGCTCACAAGCAGTCCGACGCTAAACTGCGTCGAAGGGGACATGCCGGGCTTCCATTCCCGGCTGGCAAAAATTCCCATTGCGGAGGCAAAAACGCCTACACTTTGGAGGAGAAACGGGAAAAATATACCAATTTGACCATAAACAGAGGCCATGGCTACCGCAACAATCGATCCGGTGACCAGATCGTCGCTAAAAGTCTGGAAAAGATCAGCGCCGCGTCCCGCACAATCGCCTACATTATCACCAACCAGGTCGGCAATAACAGCGGCATTTCTGGGATCATCTTCGGGGATGTTGGATTCAATTTTTCCGACCAAGTCTGCTCCGATATCCGCAGATTTGGTGAAAATGCCTCCCCCAATCTGAGCGAATAGTGCCGCAAGCCCACCTCCAAACGCGAAACCGATAAGCGCGTTCGGATCCTTAAAGATACTGAAGAGGAAAGAAAGTACGATCAGACTCAAACCCGTAATGCAAAAGCCCATCACCGAACCGCCAAACAAGGCGATGCGGAACGGGCTGCGTTTGCCCTCATTGGCGATGTCAGCGGTCTGTAAGTTTGTACGCACGCTCACACTCATGCCAATATAGGATGCCAGAAGCGAAGTCAGTACTCCAAAAACACCAGTTACTGCAGCTTTCCAGTCCAGGATCCAGAATAGCAGTCCGGCAAAGAACGGAGTTACCAGTAATATGGTCTTAATCTGACGTCTAAGGTAGGCTTTCGCTCCACTACGAATGTCGTTTGCTACCTCGGTCATTGCCGCTGACTGGACCGGTCGCAGGGTGATGCGTAGAATGAAGTAGCCGGCCAGGGCAATACCCAGCAAACCCGCTGCCATCGACACGGCATAAAGACGCATGTTGAGGGTGAATGCCAGTACGATGCTGACGATAAGCATGCCAACACCTAAAAGAAACCAGCGATTACGTAAGATTGATGATAACTGACCGGAAACAGGTTGTTGATTAATCTCAGAACTCGATGTCCGCATAGTTCACCGTTGACCTTCCTGGAAATAACATAAATTACCTATTAAGTTGATAAGATTTCTTGCACTATCAAAGGGGGCAGGTATTACGGGACTGTCCGATCTGGTAGGGAACTCAGGGCTGAAATTTTAATATATATTCAATTGACTGTAAAGAGAGTAGCCGGTTTACTTCCAATCCCACCTGATTAGTTTCGCTGGATGGCAGTGATAGATGATTTCAATTCATCCTGTAGATGGCTGTGACCTTCATTGCATTGCCCAACTGCAGGATAATGTCGGAGGGCAAGACGGCGGCCGGGTTACCAACCACTTCCAGAGCCAGTTCAGCAGCGCGTGCGTGGAGCCACACTGCCAGCGTGGCAGCGTCAAATGGTGCGAGTCCCTGGGCAAGCAGACCGACCAGTAATCCAGCCAGCACGTCGCCAGTGCCGCCATGCGCCAACACGGAATTCGCGAAAGGTAGAACGCGGCAATCACCAAGTGAGTTGGCAACGATAGTATTCGGACCTTTCAGGATCAAGGTCTGTCTCCATTTTTGCGCGTAGGCAGCGGCATATTGCAGGCGATTCTTGTGAATTTCGTTTGCTGACAGCTCTGTCAGACGGGAGAATTCCATCTCATGCGGTGTTAGGACTGTTTTCTTTGGCAGCAATCGCGGCCAATCAGGCTGTTGGGCTAATAAATTGAGTGCGTCAGCATCAACAACCAACGGCAGATCCGCCATGTTTTCACGAATGTGAGCCAGCACAGCCAGTAGAAATGCCCGAGTACCCTCTGCCTGACCCAAACCAGGACCGATAAGAATGGCATTTTTGCCCGCCACAAGTTCTGAAAAATCTAAAGAAGCCTCCGCTGAAAATGCGCCTTGGTTTTCAGGGAGAGGAAACCAAATCGCTTCAGGAATACCAGCAGCCAGCGGAGGATAGATGCATTCAGGGATGGCAGCATACACCAACCCAACGCCGCTGCGCAACGCTGCCCGGATGGCCAGACCAGCTGCCCCCGTGTACTTTCGCGAGCCAGCCACCACCAGCGCCTTGCCAAAGCTGCCTTTATGCGACTCGTCTGGTCTGCGTGGAAGCAGTGAGCCAGCCAATTCAGCGGTGATAGGGGTAACAGATTGTTTTTCCATTGTGAACAATTTTACCAGTTGGGCTAAGGGGGAGAAGTAAGTAAACAAGCCAAATAAAATTAAACCTCATACTCTACATTCAGAGGTTTGTTGGATTGTGATAGTTGTTGCTGGTTGGTTTATGCTTTTTTGCCGAAGAGCAAGACAATAAACCAGATGCCAAATAGCACGTAAAGACCTACTGGAACCCAAATCAACCCGTTTGGTCTGGCATAGATGATGTTCATAATTGCAGCAATGAACCCCAATACGCACATTACGACACCGCCTGCAACGATCCCACGCACTGCGATCGACTCTGCATCAGCATCCTTTGCAAGCCACAAAACTACAGCTAGTGCAAGATAGGCAGAGCCCCAATAACGCGCGATGCTACTGGCAAGATCGTTAGCCACCACATCTTGACCATGCAAACTCAATCCGAAGGTGGGAAATAAAAACCACATCAGACCATAGACAAAAAGGACAATTGCCCCAATTAGAAAAAGTGTTCTATGTTTCATGGTAACCTTCCGAAAAGAAATGAACGGACACACAAAGATTCAATTATCCTCCCCGGACTATTGCGGGAGGAGTAAAGACCCTAAATGAACAATAGTTGTTATTTTATAAACTTAAAAACAGTATAGCATGCCAGTTTAAGAATTACAATTTCTGGAATGGGAAAACAACAAAAACCAACAATATACTCATGCTAACTTGATCTTAATCGTTTAACTTGATTGTTCTTTGAAATAAAATTTGGCATCGAGCTTTCTTTTATGGTCTCTTGACCATGAAATGCAATTGACCATTTGGTCTCGAACGAATAACTGGGAACTCACAACTACTGGTGGTAATCTGATAGTAAAACTACGGAGACCTGCGGTAAAGACCTTCGCTTGGTTGGGAGACCAGCAAGCTCAAAGGACCTATGGTCAAGACTCCTGCACGCTCGGGAGACCGGGAAGCACAGAGGTTAAGACCCTCATGCTGTCGAAGATCGGCGAGAACAGAGAGAAATGGGGAGATTGCCGATCAGAGGGCAAAACCATTTGCGATATAAAAAATTAGGCAGGTTTTAAACCTGCTCATAAGCCGATAGTTTTACTTGTAGATCTCATTCCCAGGAGCGGGTGTTTTGACCACGATCAATTCCAGGGTCTCGTCACCGCGGTTTTGGGCAATCATCTTGATATTGTAAGGGATATTGATAATGCTGCCGCTAGGATAAACTCGGAATTCCCCGTCGTTCAATGAAATGTGCATAGTGCCAGTCACAACCGTCATGTAAATATTGGCATTGGTGGAATGGGTTGGAAGCGCCTGATCTTTTAGCAGAACCATATGCATATAATGTACGTATTGATCCTTGATTACTGGTTCAATGACATATTCAGTGCGGGTGCTCATGTTGTAAACTTTTTCGATCATTCAAAACTCCTTGGTTCAGGTTGATTTTAAATAATATACTATATTCTAAACAAGAAAGCCCATTTTATGGCTAAGATGGTAAGTAACAATAAGGAGCGTTATGAACCTACTCGCACAAGATGTTGTATTTAGACTCACCGGTCTGCTTGGTGTGGCCCTGGGTCTCATCGGTGTGACTATACCCAGTTTAGCGTATCGGGGCACCAAAGGTGAAAAGTATTCTTTTCTAAATCATTACATCTCAGAGTTGGGCGAGAAAGGCGTGTCTGAGTTGGCATGGGTGTTTAATTTTGGGATGATTTTGTGTGGGATCTGCATTGTCATTGCAAGCCTGTCCCTGGGCTTGATCTTGCCGGGTTTTTGGGCGAAGGCAGGTTTGATTTTAGGCGTGACAACTGGGTTGGCTCTGAGCATGGTCGGGGTATTCCCAATGAATAAGATAAAAAACCACAAAATCGCTGCCGTTGCCTTTTTTCGAGCTGGGTTATTAATGGTTTTGTTCTTTTCTCTGGCAATCGTAATGCAGACCGGCGCAGACCCGATCATTGCCCGAGGATGGGGCTTGGCAGGGATGATCCCTGTGCTGGCATTTGGTGTGTTTTTGGGGTTGATGTGGTCCGTGAGGAAAGAAAACCACGAAGCACTTGATACCAATGAATTTGAGCGCCCCCGCGTGTGGAAATTTGCTATCTCAGAATGGTCGATCTTATTTTCTTTTGTTTTGTGGATTTTGCTGGTTGCCCTGGCGTTATAGGATTTTTTCTACAACCAAACCGGAAGGATATTGGCTCTTAAAAGTGGGAATAAGAAGCAACGCTTGATATCGTTTTGGATTGAATTTTTTATTCACTAATATCTTTGGTGTTTGCAACCTAAATTTAGTGTTGGGTAGTTTTCATACTTAAAATATGAAAACTCACCCCGAGGGCGATGATAACCAACAAAAATTTCAGCCAGGTTGGATCAACAAGCGAGACAGAAACTAGGATCGTTGGCCACAGAAGGGCCATTGCGAGGATTTTACTGCGTTTGTCCACAGATTTGTGCTCCAGATAGTTACGAATAGGTGGACCAAACATTTTATGATTGAAAAGCCAGTCTGCCATTTGGTCAGAACTACGAAGAAACATGGCGCCTGAAAGAAGCAAAAATGGGGTCGTCGGTAAAACCGGGAGTGCCATTCCCAGTATCCCCAACCCGAGGGCAAAGATTCCGATGAAAAAGAAAATACCGCGCTGCATATTTATCAACCTTGTTTACCAAGACCTGGCATTATAACATCGGTTGCATGTGGCAAACTCTAAACAGATTTTTCAAGGGGGATTAAAGTCTCATCCACACCGAGTGCAGTTTTTCCGATATCAGTATTGGAGTTGATTACGGATGCTTTCATTCTTAGGTTCGCGCGGATACTGACCATAAAAAACGCAACCATGATCAGGCTCAAGGCTGTCATCACGATCCATACCAAGCCAGGGTTGCCCAGGTTTTCGAGACCAGCAGCGATGGCAGGCACGCCTGCCGCAATGCCAAGGCTGTTGGCAAACTGGACGGATCCATAGTATTTGCTGTAATTTTCTTTACCGAAAAAAAAGTTTGTCAGCCAGGTGATGGACACTGTACCGATAGAAAGACCTATCCCAATAGTAACGAGCATCAGGACGAGCACAAAGTTGGACTCGATAAATATCAATAACCCAAGACTGAGGGACATCAACAGACCTGAAATCAGCGTAGCCTGTTTTGCCCCTAAACGATCATAGAAGAATCCAAGCAGTATCTTTCCGAGCACCAACGACGCCGCATAGGCAGACGTGACTACCGAAATCCGAGTGACTGAAAAATTCAAGTCCTTCATGTAGGTTGGCAGATTAGCCAAAAGTCCTCCACCGGTCAATCCGGACAGAAAAGCGGCAGCCAGGAAAAGCCATAACCAGGCTTGATTGATGGAACCTCTGTTTTCGACTTTTGAGGAACGAGGATCGGCAATGGGTTTTGATTGGATCTCCGTTTTGGTCATGTGTGTTACCAAAATGGCGCATGGCATGGTAATGACAAAGACGACAATCGCGATCAGCAGATAACCAACCCTCCAACCGGCACCATTAACGATGGTGTTAATGATCGGATTGAGAATCATCGCGCCCAGCCCGCTGCCAGCCAAAGCCGCGCTGAGGGCGAAACCGGTTTTGGAGGTGAAGTGACGGGTGATGATGATGGAGACAGGGATGATCGAGATACCACCATAGGTGATCCCAATCAAAAAAGCAAGGGCGTAAAAATGGACCAGGTTTCGAGCAGCTTGCAACCCAAAGAAACATAATCCAAAGATAATGATGCTGAGGATCATCGGTTTTTGAAGTGGCTTGGCAGAATAAAAGAAGCCCCAAAACAAAGCGGCAACCATGGCGGACAAGGCTGTGATGGTGCCTGTCAGGGCAAAAGAAGCCCGGCTGACTTCCAGGTCCAGCGCTACAAACGGATAGAAAATGCTTAAAACCACGTTCACGACACCCATGGTGGTTCCCATGATCAAAACACAAGCCAGCAAAATGATAATGTCCTGAATCGTGAGGGAGGTTTTTTCCATAACAGTTTGTAGTGTACCCGATTTATCTGAAATTTGATTACTTCTCGTTTTGATTTAGCATAATAAGAAAAGCAGTTGGAGTCGAATCCAACTGCTTTTCATCTGTGAGCAACGATTTACTTGACCGTGATTTGTGTGTAAGCAGGGGTGATATTGCCATCCAAATCCGCTACCATGAAACCAACCAGGTAGGTGCCGTTGGGCAGATATTGGGTACCCCATTCGATTGTTTTCCCACTAAAGGTGATGGTATCGCCGGCATCGAAAGAAATACCGGTTACCTGTCCACTGGCGTCAAGGTCCATCCAGCGGCGGTTGACTGTGAATGTATCTCCGACATTAGGGGTGGTCTCATAAGGAGCGCCGGCTGTTGTGCTGCCTGTGTAAGTCAAGACCTTGAACATCTTGCCGTCTCGGAAGAGCAGCTGAGCGGTGCGGCTTTCACCTGTGCCCTGGAATGTGTAGGTACCATCAACGTAGTAGACGGCTTCGGAAGCATTGCGTCCATAGCTCTGGGGGTTGAAGAGTGCCAGTACCTCCTGGCTGCCATCGGTAATGGTATAGAGGATCGGTTCGAACTCAAAATTGAGACGGAATTGTTCGGCATCTGGCCAAACGGGATAATAAACGCCGGATTGCTGTCCTGTTTGAGAACTTTCGAGATAATCGGTGTCGGCAACGTAAATGCTATTCGACTGCTCGTCCAGTAAGCCCGTGAAGAAATAAATGTACCCAATGTTTTGACCAGTAATGACCGTGCTGAGTTCCAAAGAATCGCCGGGAGTGACGCTGTTAGCGGATGCTTCAATCGGACTAACCTGGATATTGCCCAAACCAGGGATCTGGCTGGCACGAGCGATCGAAACAGGCTCTGCTGCGTTGACTTCGAAATTCCGACCTGCGTAATGATAGCCCAGGAAGTCGTCCCAGAGGGAGTAACGGCTGAAACTATCAGCGATCACAGTGTAAGAAGACATTCCTGTAGCTGCTGAAGAATAGAGCTGGGAGTTGGGGTAGTAGATGGCGATACCTGTCGAGCCAGGTTTGGCAGGACCATGTTTTTCAGCCACGATAACCTCGTTCAAGCTTGCGACTACATTTTCTGCGGCAGCTCGGACATTAGTATCGTTGGTGTTTTTGTAGATCAATTGAACAAAATTACCGAGGTCGATAAATGAAGGAGGCACATTGCTGCCAAAAATGGAGGTGTATGACTGTGTATAACCGCGTGCCTGGGCAACAACGCGTTGGTCCAAACGTTGAAGTTGATAGGCAAATTGATTCAAGCTGTTGAGCAAGCCCTGAAAGTTCTCAAGGTTGACAGCAGTTAGTGTAATGTTTTGTTCCAACTGCTGCGAGAGCTGCTCAGCGCTCATGCGCGTTCCAAACCATCCACCACCACTGGAATTTTGCGCCAAAAATTCAGCGCGAGCTTGCTCGTCCACCACGCGCTGGTCCTGGCTGATGTAGGAATCGACGATGTTGGTTGCCAGTTCTTCGGTGGAAAGATCGGGGTTGTAGACCATAAGGCTGAGGAAGGCGGAATAAGCCCAGCCCAGACCCGGCTCGGTTTCTTCGGAGGCAACGGCATATTTCGTATAGGGTGCCAGGGCAGAATAGACTTCCATTTGGCTCATCAGACAGGCGTCCAAACCAATCAACTCAAACTTATCGATGTTCGTATTGGACTGGATCTGGCTGAGCGCATCTTCGATCTCATTCAGGTAAAGAATATCATCTTTAAGAGCGCCAGTGAGGGGAGCGTTGGAACTGTTATCGCGCTGTGCGGGTGCGGGGTCAGACCAACCACCGGGCCAACCCATACCGTGGTCAGACATAACCAGCATGTGGTTGTCAGCCGGGTAGGTACTTGCAGCCCAGGAGACAAAATCTACTAATGTGGAAGCCTCTCCCATGTTAACTTCGCCAATATCAGCAATTAAATCAGAGCCGATTCTGTTAAGATCATTATCATAGGTAACCAGATAACGACGAGTCGAAGACCAGTCGCCATCGCCACTATAGCCACCGCGGAAGCGATCCAGCTGGCTAACGATGATGACCTGGTCAGTTGAACCTATCATCTCTGCTTCGTTTAGATCGATCATAATATCCCGTTCAAGTGCGTTGTCATCCGCATTTTGATAGAGCATGACCAACCAGGTATTGCCGGAGTTGTTTGAAGGCAGAGGTGTAGGCCAGGGGGTTGCAACCTGGGAATAAGGCTGGATAACAGTATCATCTGGGGTAGGTTGTTGAGGGACAAAGGAGTCATTCTGATTTGGTTGAGCGACAGATGGCTGGTCTTGTTCAGGTTGGGGTAATATGGAGCTGCCACCTGAACACATGCGGAAGAGGAAGAAGACAAGCAGGAGCAAAACAATAATCCCTATAATGCTTCCGCAACCACCACGCTTGCGAGTGGAACCGGAACCTAAACCACCCAAAAGGCTGCCAAGACCACTCAGACCACCCAGACCACCACTGCCAAAGGAACTGCCTCCAGAAGGCGGTAAGCCTCCACTTAAGCCACTACCACTGCTCCCAGAAGTCGGTGGGGGGGTCATACCAATCCCACCACTGCCGGAAGACGAAGGGCGGGGAGGCGTTTGTCGACGTATTGGTCTGGATGCCTGGCCGGTTGGCTGCGAACCTTTACGTCTGCGTTGTGCGTTTACTTCGGGGATGTTATCGGACATTAAAACCTTCCATTTCTTTGATGAATGTGAAGAGCAACAAATGTGAGATTCTACAAATGATTCTAATCCATTTTGAGTTTATTGTTGATATGTACAAAGTGGGTGGCCAAGGGCGTGGAGTAATCAAAACACACCGGGATTGGAAGGGTGTGACCTTTCACTGGTGTAAGTGCTGGTGAAATTCTTCAGATTCATTCTCGTGGGCGTGAAAATGAGAGTGATTAAAGGTCTCAAGAACTTCTTTTGGTCCCTGCACTGTCATGCGGGTGACATAGTGTTGGTGAGTGTGTTCATGTGTGTGTTGAACTCCGATTGAATCGGTGATCAGAAACCAGGTGGCAACGCCCATGAGTATCAAACCCAACCAAAAACTGAGATTAGGCTTATCGGGGAATAAGATTAAGGAAAAGGCGACACCGATGAATGGAGCAAAAGCGTAGTAGGCGCTTGTCTTGGCTGCACCCAAGTCTTTTTGCGCTTTGACGTAAAAATAGATGCTCAAGCCATAAGCAACGAAGCCAAGCAACAATATGAGTGGGATAAGCCACAGCTGTGGCAAGGACTCCCGGGTAGCAATTGCCAGCAGTAATGAACCTAACCCGGACCCAAGACCCTTGATAATGACAATATCGGAACTGCTGCGATTAGAAAGACGGCGGGTGAAGTTGTTTTCCAGACCCCAGGCAAGGCTGGCTGCCAATACCAAGAGCGATCCAGTGGAAAAACGGAAGGTCGCATTGGTATCCAGTGAGAGCAAAATGCTTGAAACCGTGACAAGGACAATGGCTATCCACAATTTTGGGGAGATGCGCTCCTTAAAAATTATCAAGGCGACCAGGGATGTTGCTACGATTTCGAAGTTGTTGAGCAGCGAGGCGTTGGCTGCCTCAGCACTGCGCAAACCGAACATCAACAAGGCTGGGGCAAGGATGTCCAGCAAGATCATTCCGACAATGAAAGGTCTCTCTTCATGCTCGATTGGCGAGATTTTCAAACTTTTGGACTGGTTGCCAAATAAACGTAATAGCAACATACCCAATCCGGCACCAATATATAAGAAGGCTGACAAGGTCAGTGGAGGAGCTTCTGCCAACAACAGCTTGGAGAAAGGCATATTCAACGCGTATAACGCTGCTGCCAGTATGGCGAGCAGGCTGGCTTTCTGTATGGTTGTAAACTTTTTCTCCATGAGGATTGGGTAAAACGGATTTTTACAAAAAAGGTCGGCAAAATGCCGACCTTTTGTGATAGTAATACTTTATTTCTTGCGGCCAGTAAACCAGTTGTAAATTAGCAGAACCAGCACTGCACCACCGATTGAAACAAGCAGCGTAGTAAGGTTGAATCCAGTCACAAGATTTGTGCCCAAAAGCAAACTGGTGATCCACCCTGCCAGGATACTGCCGCCGATACCGATAAGGATATCGACAAACCATTTGTGATTGGTTTTCATCAGCCAGGATGCTGCCATACCGGCTAAAAGCCCGACGATAATTGAGGTAAATAAACCCATTTGATTTCTCCTTCTTTACTATGCATGTGGGAATTGCGCTTCAACAAGTCTGCGCAAAGCGTTTGTGGCGTTCTTGACGCGAAGCATATCGCGGGGATTGCCACTAGTTACAAAACGACCAAAGATGCCGCCACCCGACATGGTATCGAGCTTGTATTCAACTTTGACCTCATCATTACTAAGACCAAAAAACCCTCCACTGCTGCGCAGGGTGAAACTGTGCTTATCTTCATCACCTTCCAGATCGGTGAGGATTTCCAGTTCTTTTTCAGGAACGAATTTGGTGATTGTGGCTGTGCCCTCTTTGTCACCGCTGTTCCAGTTGATCACAACGCCTTCAGCAAGCGGTTGAACGTTTGAGACACTGTGCACAAATGGGAACCACTTTGGCCATTGTGTTGCATCAGTCAGGACTACCCAGGCGTTCTGGCTTGGGGCATCGATTTCGACTTCTCTTTCAAATTTTGACATATTTACTCCTTTTTTTTAATATTTCAACTAATTATTGATAATGTTCCAGCCAGTTATGACCTTTACTTTAAACATTATTATACAACCGTTGTAACGTGTTTTTTCTCGTTGTAAATACCACGCCAGTCAATCCTTAGGGCTCCTGCTGAGGAAAGGTCATAAAGCGGGATACATCGATCATCGAGTTGCTGCCACTGGTCATGACTTGGGGCAAGATCCCATTCCATTTGGTTAGAAAGAGATACTGCAGGTATTCGTCTGTCAAAGCCCCTGTGTCTGCCAGCGCTTTCTGGGCGTCTGCCTGACCTTGAGCCTGGGCGATCACAGTTTGGGCATCTATTTCTGCCTGGGCAAGTTTCTGCTTGGAAGTCTCAACCTGCTGTTGGGCAACCTGTTTGGTTTCAATAGCATTCTGGTACTCTTCAGAGAAATCGAAATTAACGATATTGAAATTCTCGACCACAATGAAATATGGCTCAAGTTGCTTGGTTAATTCCACTTCAGCTTGAAAACGGACTTCATCGCGTTTTGTAATCAATTCTTCAGCCGTGAACTTGGCAGTCACAGCCTTGAAGGTGTTCTGAATGGCAGGTGCGACAATGATATCGGCATAATTTACGCCAAGGTTTTGATAAACCTCTTGTGCATGGCTGCCATCCAGATGATAGTTGACCGCGATCAGCGATGTGACAACCTGCAGGTTCTCGGACATAGCGGTCGCCTGAACTTCATCCTTTTGAGTGCGGACGCTGAGCATAATTGCTTTCTCTACAAAGGGGATCTTGGTATTGATGCCAGAGTAAGCAACCCGGTTGACCGCGCCAAAGCGCGTGACCACCCCAATGTTACCTGCGGGCACCTCGTAGAGTGAGGCTGTGATAAGGATAAACAACGCCAGGGCAATGAATATCCCAAGGACTAGTTTTTTTCCTCCTTTAAAACCTTTAAAACCGGTATTTCCTGAAGAATTTTTATTTGTAAAGTTTCCGTCAAACATAGTTCACCTCTTTCTACTCAATTAGAACAGAAAACTGAGGATACCACCATAGATAATCTTGGGTTCTTCGTTAGTAAATAGGTAAATCATGACGCTCTCTTTTCTGGAACGCCCTTGTGATGCCGAATTGTAGTAAATCCTTCGTAATACTTGATACAATAAACGGCATGAACAAACAAGTTGAAGAACCACAGGGTTTGATAAAGGGGAATGATCTTGCAGCAACCCCAATCGAGGAGACTTCTGACTTCAGCTCTCGTTATGTTGGCTCTATAGCCCTTGCCCATGGGGTTCATGATCTTTATTCAGGCTTTTTACCGCCCTTACTACCAATTTTGATTGAAAAATTCAGTCTCAGCAATCTTGGCGGAGGGTCTCTGACCCTGTTTTATACTCTACCATCTCTCCTGCAACCTATAATCGGCTCTCTGGCGGACAGACGAAATTTGAAAATCCTGGTCAGCCTTGCTCCTTTCATTACTGGTTTGGTCATGACCATGCTCGGGTTAAGCCAATCACCAGCGATTTTGACCTTAATGCTGGTATTGGCTGGGCTGAGCTCAGCCTCACTGCATGCGATTGGACCAGCCTTAAACAGCAAACATGCTGGCAAAAAACTTGGCAAAGGGATGAGTTTTTGGGTCAATGCCGGCACTCTGGGTTATGCGCTCGGAGCACTTTTATTGGTTTCAGCTTATGATCTTGTAGGACTTTCAGGGTTGCCGATTTTGGCTATCCTTGGGGCTATTGCTTCGGTACTGATCTGGTTTGGTCTCAAAGGTGCCGACACCAGCGCAGCTGCGTCAAGGACACAAAAAAGCACCCCCAAGGATTGGGGTAAAATCCTGAAAATCATGCTGCCAATTGTTTTTATTGTTGCTACCCGGGCAATGATGACAGCAATGCTCTCAACCTATTTTCCGGCATTCTTGCGTGAACGGGGTGCCAGCACCTGGGTCTCGGGGGCTGGGATGACCTTGATTCTTATCGCTGGCGTGTTTGGGTCTCAGATTGTAGGAAATTTGAGTGATAAATTCAACCGGATAAAAATTTTGGCGATTATCACCATAGCTCTTTTTTCATTTATGATGATGTTCTTGCGTACTGACAACTGGTTGCAGATACCTGTTCTTCTTTTGATTGGCTTTTTTGAAATAGCGGCCTTGCCTGTTCTAATGGCATTGGTACAGGAATCCTTTTCAGGAGACAGGGCGTTCGTCAATGGTCTTTTCTTATCTATTAACTTCGTTGGCACTTCACTGGCAGTTCCACTAGTAGGTCGTCTGGCTGATTTGTATAATTTTCAGACCGCCTTCCAGATCGCAGCCTACATCTTGCCTCTTGGTCTACTGGGCATGGTCTGGATTTACCGCTTTAACAAGATCAGCCGGTTAGCTTAGTACCGGCTGTCTGAATTTCTGCTTGTTCAGTGTGAGAAGAATTTTCAGTTTGTGGGTATATCCATCGCACAGCGAAAACCCAAATCAGCTCCGCTGTAGAAAGGCAGGTCATAAGCGCGGGAAGGTGTTCGCAGGTATTGCCAACTCCCAGACCAGCCACCACCACGCACAACCCGTTCACTGCCGGTTTCCGGACCCTTTGGGTTTTCAGTAGGGCTAACGGCGTAGTAGTCGGCGTCATAGTAATCTGCCACCCATTCCCAAACGTTGCCAGCCATGTCCATTACGCCATAATCGCTGCTTCCCAACGCGTAGGAGCCGACCATGGTGGTGTCACCAACGCAGGAGGTGATATTCAGGTCGTTAAGACTGTTGGCAAGAGTGCAATCAGGGTCCTCATTTCCCCAAGGATAGAGGTTCGCATAAAGCGAACGAGCAGCCAGTTCCCATTCGGCTTCAGTAGGCAGACGCATTCCCGCCCACTCACAATAGGTCTGAGCATCTTCGAAGGTGACGTGGATGACAGGATAAAGATCGTAGTCGGGATTGGTAAAGTAATCTTCACGGGTTCTAGAGGCGTTCGATTTTGGGGCTTCACAAATGCCGGTATCCACACAAGATTTATATTGAACATTGGTGACTTCGAAGCGATCGATGATATAGGTTTGTAAGGTAACTTCGTGGTACGGTAGTTCTGAGTCCGGGCAACCCAAGTCGCCATTGATCTCTCCATTGCAACCCATCATGAAAGAGGCTCCTGGGATTTCCACAGTCTCTCCGACGATGATTTCAGCATCGGTGATTGGCACAGGTGGATTGGTTGGGACAAGGGTGGAGGTTGGAATGGGTATAGAAGTCTCAGTAGGCGGGAGCGGCGTATTTGTTGGAATCGGCTCAGGCGTCATGGTCGTGGTTGGATTGAAAACCTTGAGTTCCGGCTGAGTTTGTTCTGGCGGAGCCTGCAATGGTTCGCAGGCACTGAAAACCAGCACGCTCATCAGGAGAAAGATGATAGTTCGTTTCATTGGTTTGTCCTTGTCTCTGAGAAGGAGGCTGGAAGCGCAGTGCTTTCAGCATTTCCACTTTTATTATACAGGAATTATAGGCATTGCATTTCAACGGAAAATGTTGGACAAAATCAACTGGGTTTGCTATAATCTTGACACTCTGGGGCGCTTAGCTCAGCTGGTTAGAGCGCACGGTTCACATCCGTGAGGTTCGGAGGTTCGAGTCCTCTAGCGCCCACTTTTTTATT
>CAZDPK010000018.1:0-22063 GCA_964507335.1 uncultured Anaerolineaceae bacterium
CATGATATACTACTCACCGCTCTGGAATTATCCAGGGACACTATTACACACGCCTCGGGTCAGACCCTCCTGCGTGCCCACACAAGGGTTAGGAGGTTCGCAAAACCAGGCGGAGGCATAACGCAAAGGAGTTATCATGCCAAATGTATCTATGAAAGCTCTCCTCGAGAGTGGTGTCCATTTCGGACACAGAACTAACAAGTGGAATCCCAAGATGCGCCCCTACATCTTCACGGAACGCAATGGTATCCACATCATCGACCTGCAGCAAACTGTCAAACTTCTTGAAGAAGCGCACGACAAAGTCCGCGACACTGTCGCCGCTGGCGGCACCATCTTGTTTGTTGGCACCAAGCGCCAGGCGCAGGAAACCATCCAGGCAGAAGCAGAACGATGCGGTATGCCCTACGTCAACCAGCGCTGGCTGGGTGGCACCCTCACCAACTGGGTCACCATTCAACAGCGTATCGTCGAACTGACTCGTCTCGAGAAGATGTTTGAGACCGGTGAAATCAATCGACTGACCAAAAAAGAAGGTCTCCTTATCAAACGCGAGATCGACCGTCTTCAAACCCGCTTGAGCGGTCTGCGCAACATGAAGACCCTGCCCGATTTGCTCTTCATTGTCGACATTGAACGCGAAGACACCGCTGTGCGCGAAGCTGTTCTCAAAGAAATCCCTGTCATCGCCATGGTCGACACCAATTGCAGCCCATCCGATATAGATTACGTCATTCCCTCCAACGATGACGCAATTCGCGCCATCAAACTGCTCATCGGTCACATGGCAGACGCAGTTATCGAAGGCAAGATGATGCGCAAAGACGATGAAATTGAAGAAGAAATCATCCCCACTCGCTCCATGATCTCCCGCAAGATCGAAGACGAAGAGGAATTGAACGATGAAGATCTGTTGGGCGAGAGCACTCGCGCCAAGATCGTCTTCGAAAAACACCCCGAAGATGAAGTAATCGAAAGCACCGAATCTGTAACTGAAGATAAAGAATAAACAGGAAAAGCCCGAGAGGACAAATTATGGAAATCACTATTGAAATGATCAAAGAACTGCGCGAAAAAACTGGCTGTGGCATCATGGATTGTCGTGCCGCCCTGCGTACTTCAAATGGCGATATGGATGGAGCCATTGAAGAACTGCGTGAAAAAGGTCTCAAAAAAGCAGAAAAACGCGCCAACCGCGAAGCCTCCGAAGGTCGTTTGGAAGTCTACATCCACAGTGAAGGTCGCCTGGTAGTATTGGTTGAAGTAAACTCCGAAACCGATTTCGTTGCTAAATCTGATTCCTTCAAAGAACTTGCCCACGAGATCGCCCTGCAAATCGCTGCAGCTTCTCCCAAATACATTGCTGAAGCAGATATCCCTGCAGAAGTTATAGAAGAAGAAAAAGCGATCATCACAACCCGAGTTCGCGAAGAAGGTAAACCCGAAGCGATCATTCCCAAAATCGTGGATGGCTTTATGAAGAAATTCATGGACGAGCACGTCCTGCTAAATCAGAAGTATGTTCGCGATGAAAGCAAAACCATCGCCGATCTGATCAACGACAAAGTAGCCGCCCTCGGCGAGCGCATCGTCGTCCGCCGTTTTGTACGCTGGGCTTTGGGTGAAACCACCCCAGTCCCTACCGAGGAAGAAGCAGCCTAATCATTACAGAGCCAACCAAAAGTTGGCTCTCTTTTTGCAACTTAACAGAAAAATCGGAGGATCTATGAGCGAAGAAAAACAAGCTAAGAAGTACAACCGAATTCTGCTAAAACTTTCCGGTGAAGCCCTGGCTGAACCAGGTGGTTTTGGTATTGCCCCTGCGCAAGCCAGTCACATTGCCCAGTTAGTCAAAAACGTCTTTGAAACGGGCGTAGACGTGGCAATCGTCATCGGTGCCGGCAACATTTGGCGCGGTGCCACTGGCGAAAACACCGGTATGGATCGTGCCACTGCAGACTATATGGGCATGCTCGCCACTGTGATCAACGCCCTGGCATTGATGGACGCTCTTGAGAAAATTGACGTGACCACGCGCGTGATGTCCGCCATCGAGATGCGCACCGTTGCTGAGCCCTATATTCGCCGCCGCGCCATCCGACATCTTGAAAAAGGACGCGTGGTCATCTTTGGCGGAGGGACAGGTAACCCCTATTTCTCTACGGACACGGCTGCCGCCTTGCGTGCCACCGAAATTGGCGCAGATGTGGTCATCAAAGCCACCAAGGTCGATGGCATTTACGATCGCGACCCAAAACTTTACCCGGATGCGATCCGCTTTGAACATCTCACCCACATAGAGGCGATAAGTCAGCGCCTGAACGTGATGGACAGCACTGCTATCTCGCTCTGCATGGATAACGACATGCCAATCCTGGTACTCAATCTGTGGGAGCCCGGAGCCCTATTGGCTGCCATTCATGGTGAATCCGTTGGCACCCTGGTAACGATGGAAGAATAATCCGATATTTCTTTCGTGCCTGGTCTTCTGACCAGGCACGAACTACGGATACCATGCTTTGCAATGGTGGAGGATCGGTCTTTGGTCTTATTACTCGTTTAGCACATCCGATTTGCTAACTTTTTCAGGTGCAATGACCCAAGAAGCTGCATGTGAGCAAATTAAGCAAGAAACAGGTAATCCAGATGCTTGTGAAGGGATGGATAATTCCATGTATTTTGGTTTCCAACAATTTCGTAATCAAGTGGTGGGTGAATATAGAATGACTCCCATATTGTCTTGGGCTGCAGACATGAAGTATTATGAAGGAACCCCCTGATATGAAAAACAAAAAAAGATCCTGGTATTTTTTACTAATAACAATATTCCTGCTCATTACTTTTATCTACATAAATGCTTCGGGGGAACGTGAGATTCCTGCACATATGATGCCTTATGGAAGTGACCAGGATTTTTCGGACTGGGCTACACAAATTGCTTTGATTGACGATCCTGATCAAAAGAAGACTCAACAAGCTGCTTATGAAAGCTTATCTTTTGCTGCAACAGGAGAGCTAAGGATATCGCTCACCAAGGAAGCTTTAGGTTGTTTCATTGATCCCGACCTGGCGGGATGTGAAGAATTAGCTGGAACGGTTACTTCTGGCATCACGGATGATTTACATCCCAGCGACTTCCCCAAAAACCAGGAGATAATCAATGCCTGGATTGGTAACGTAGAAGGGCAAGAAACAGTACTCTACGCCGGTTATTTTCTCGACAACCCAGAGCAAGGTTTTGTTGTTTTTCGAGCAAAGATTGGGCAAGACACCCTTTGGCTCACAATCGCAAGCCCTAAGGAAGTTGGCGGGTTAAAGATTGAACATGTGGTAGGCTCTCGTGTCGAGCTGAGTACTTCGATTCCAGATAACTTTCTTTATTTTGATCTGCTGGCGATTTCCTTTGTCTCTGATATGGATGTGATCGTCCCTACAGCCACTCCCCGACCTGCACATTTCCCACCAGATAACTACCCAACCCCCAGTCCTACCTGGAACCCATATCCAATCACAGGATTTGGGGAGGGAGAGGTTTCAACTCCTTATCCATAATTTTTGATAATGAAAATTCCTTCCAGCCACTTTTTCCTTTATAAATCAGTCGTTGAATCTCAGTTCAAATATTACATTGATCAAAGGATGGCTCTTTCCTATTCTCGGGAGAGCCATCTTTTCTCTCATTAGCACCTCGTTATCCAACTTATCACCCTTGCAATTCCTAAATGCTTGTGGTATAAAATGTGCTAATAACAGCCCTTGTGGCGCTCTTATCCAGAGAGGTGGAGGGACCGGCCCTACGAAACCTCGGCAACCAACTTAGTGTATGGTGCCAACTCCGGCAGACAGATCTGGAAGATGAGAGGCTAAAGCATACCACGCGGAATGCCCCTCACTTGCAGGGGCATTTTTTTTACAACCTGAGGAGGTTAATTTGACAACTACATTTATGAAATCCCCCAAATATCTGTTCACCTCAGAGTCGGTGACCGAAGGTCATCCCGATAAGATTTGTGACCAGATCAGCGACGCCATCCTGGACGCTATGATCAAAGAAGACAGATCCAGCCGTGTGGCTTGCGAAACCGCCATTAAAACTGGCTACGTGATCACCTTTGGCGAAGTTACCACCAAAACCTATGTCGATATCGACGCGCTTGTGCGCGAAGTAGTCAATAGCATCGGTTACGATCGCGGCAAAAAAGGTTTTGATGGCACTACTTGCGGCGTTCTGGTCGCGCTTGCCAATCAATCACCTGATATTGCCCAGGGTGTCGACCGCAATGGTCACACCGAGGATTTTACCTACAGCGAAGAGGATATAGCTGCCGGTGGCGCCGGCGACCAGGGGATGATGTTTGGCTACGCTTGTGACGAAACTGAAACCCTCATGCCGATGCCCATTTACTACGCCCATAAACTGACTCGCCGAATGGCAGAAGTGCGCAAGAACGGCACCCTCGGTTGGATGTACCCTGATGGCAAGAGCCAGGTAACTGTTGAATACCATTACGGAAAACCAGTGCGCATCCACACCATCGTTGTTTCCAGCCAGCATGCGGATAAATTCGAAGATGTCGAGCTGAGCAACGAACGCATCCGCGCGGATGTGATTGAACACGTCATCAAACCCACCATTCCCTGTGAATTGATCGACGACGAAACCAAGATCTATGTCAACCCCACTGGTCGTTTTGTTATCGGCGGACCCATGGGCGATGCCGGCTTGACCGGACGTAAGATCATCGTCGACACCTACGGTGGTATGGGTCGTCACGGCGGCGGCGCCTTTAGCGGAAAAGACCCGACAAAAGTTGATCGCTCTGCAGCCTATGCTGCACGATGGGTTGCCAAGAATGTTGTTGCTGCCGGCTTAGCGTCACGCTGCGAAGTCCAGCTCTCTTACGCCATCGGCGTACCGGAACCCCTGAGCATCAATGTCGAAACCTTTGGTACCGGGACTGTCGATGACGAAAAGATCGCAGAAGCAATCAGCCAGGTCTTTGACCTTCGCCCCCGCGCCATCATCCGCGATCTCGACTTGCTCCGCCCTATTTACCGCCAACTTGCCAGTTATGGTCATTTCGGTCGCGATGACCTCGACTTGACCTGGGAAAAAACCGGCAGAGCTGACGCTTTGCGGCAGGCTGTTGGACTTTAGAACAAGAATCGATTCTTTACTGAATCAAATCCTCGATAGAAGAAGCAGACAAAGATGTCTGCTTCTTTTTGTATAAACTCTCATCAGTTCCGGCTTGACACTGACATGGCAAAAAGGCTACTATTCTTTTCAAATGGAACTGAAACAAAAGGTACTGGTAGTGGTTTTGAGCGTGCTGTTTTTGCTTTCAGCCGTCTTGACGGTTAGTTTCGGGTTGGAATATGTTGAAGAGGGAAACCGCTCCCAGCTTGAACTGACCCAGCAAGCCGAAAATATTGACGCGCTTTTGGCAAATTATAACCAGACCGCCACAGCTCAACCAAGCACCACCCCAAGCCCCACGCCATCCAGCCTGCCAGGACTGACATCCCAAAAGCTGTTGCCGCCCACTGCCACCATAGTTCCAACACCCACGCCCAACCCGCATGCCGAGGAGTTACAGCTGGCACTATCTTATGTCGACTTCAATTTTCCTGCCTGGCAAAGTCTGAACCAGGATGTTCAAGCTTGGATCTACAACGAAGCGATCCATGTGGATCATCCTATCCTAAAGGCACCGGACAACGAGTATTACCTTACTCATGATGTTGACTTATCCTACAAAGCCATGGGGTCGATCTTTTTCGATTTTCGCAATAAAACCAACTTTAGTGACCGGAACACGATCATCTACGGGCACAACTTTGACAATGGACTCATGTTCAGCAACTTGGTTTGGTACAAGAGCCAGCAATTTTATGAAAAGAGCCCCTATTATTACCTGTACACGCCCGAGCAAGTCTATCGGGTGGATATTGCTGCAGGCATCGTTGTCTCTGAAACAGATATCACCTATCTATCTGTCGATTTCCGCTCTGACATGGAATTTCGCAGCCTGCTCCAAAAAATAAAAGATAACTCCGTGATCGAAACCGAAATCGAACTTTCACCCAGAGATCACCTGGTTACCCTCTACACCTGTACCAACGATTGGCAAGGTCAGCGCTTTGTGATCATCGGAAAAATAACCCAATTGGGTCCTTTTGTAACCAATTAAACCTTCCTTTTTACAAGCAAATGCAGGGGACTATCTTGAAATCTTCCGGGTTTCAGCAGTAAACCAATCTACTTTTTGGCTTCAATTATCATCAGAAATATTCTACATACCTTATACATATACTAGAAATTTGCGCCCTCTGGAGGTTAGAATTTCAAGCCTATTCAACTTTCTGTACCTATTTTGAAAGGTTGCACTATGAAAACGATATCCAAGATTCTGATCGCAATTGTTTTGCTTTTCACTCTAAGTCAAGTGAAACAACCAGTTTATGCAGCTGGAGATTACCAGCTCAACCTCTCCCATATTGAATGTACTGGGACTTATGTGGAAATTCACTTTGTTTTGTTGGGTACCAGCGAAGGAGATCTTATCTCCAACCTGACCTACACCTACGGCACCATTTCTCCTGGAGCACGAACTGGGAATGTTGTACACTTTACCGATAATGTGGCACCTGGCTACTATAACATCACCAGCGCTTTTGTGTATGTTAACAGTACACTGGTCACGCTTCACAATCCCGGGGATTATGCCGGGCAATATGGTTGCCAGCAACAGCCCACCAGCACGCCCATTAATACACCAACCAACACACCAATTCCACCCACCAGCACGCCCATTAATACACCGACCAATACACCAGTTTCACCCACCAATACACCTACCGAGCCTCCCAAACAGACTCCAACCACGCCTACAGTTACGCCGACTGAAACACCGACAGACCCTCAGCCGTCAATTACCCCAACAGTCATCACACCCGATCCAACCATCACGGTGACGCCCACTGACCCTATTGTGTCGGCGACCTTCTCTGTTCCAAATACCGGTCGAGACAATAATAATTTTGTCGGTCCCGGATTTGTAATTACTGGAATGGCAACCTTAGGCTTAGGTTTTGCATTGAACACGATTCTTCGAAAAGCCAATGCCAGCAAGCACAAGTAATTACTTGAGTAACTGACATAAAAACAACCCCGGGTATTAACCTGGGGTTGTTTTTATCCTTACACAATTTCGTCTTCAATTCAATGGTGGATTACCGTTTGAATTTCAAGAACAACCAGACCAATCCAAACACCAGTGCAGCGGCCAGTAGGGCAATTCGTACCTCGGTCGAAATCATCGATCCAATCCTATCTTCCTCAGTCGCTCGAGACTGGGTTTCAGATGGTTGGACGGGTTGAAGGTCATTTGAACTGGGTGTCAGCTTCAAAATCGTGCCAACTCTTTCCGGGTCAATACCGTAAATTCTTGGGGCTTCGCGCTCGAATGTCACCGGGGTTGCCAAAAGTGTTTCTTCCAAGGGAGTTTCTTCTTCAAGCATCGGTTCTTCCGGATAGACGCTGCTTAGGTCTTCCATGGGAACCTCTTCGACCAAACCTTCCATAGGCGTTTCTTCAAATATCCCTCCGGCACCTGCTCCTTCTAATGCCATCTCTTCGGAATAGGTAACTTCAGGGTTAATTGTAATGTTGATAAATACCCCGCCAGACTCACCGGCTCCGCCTCCGCCGCCTTTTCCACCGATGCCTCCCAATCCTGTTGCTCCATAACCCCAATTTAGCAGGTAGATTGGTTCCGACGCCAGGGTCATCAGACCCGCAGCCTCTTCCGGTACGGAAGCTATTGGGGCATCTTCCTGGAGTGAAAACACCTGGGGGTCTTCTGAGACCATAGGTGCAGTTAGCGAGACATTACGGAAGATCAATTCACTACCGAAAATCACTGCAACCAGCAAGGCTGAGATCACACTCGCCCAACCAAACACGGGTTGTAAAAAACTCGTCCTGGTTGCTCTGCGGGCTTCAGCCCGGGTCAGCGTAAAGTTATGAGGCACCTTATGGCAAGGTAACTGCCCCATTGTACTTTTAAGATGTCTTTGCTGTTGATACAGGGTCGTCAGATAGGGACATTCGGATAAACGCTTATTGAACTCAACCTGCTCCTGGGGTGTCAGCGCATGGTCGAGAGCAACATTCAATAATTCCAGGTCCCTGGAGGTAACATTTTCTTGCCTAATCATCATCTTCCTCGTTATTCAGACGAAATTGATCAGGTAAAAGTTCCCTTGCCGATTGCAGACACTCTTGCATTTTCAACCGTGCTCTACTAAGCCGACTTTTCACCGTACCTATCGGGCTTTGAATGACCTCTGCGACCGTTTCGTAATCCTCGCCCGAGACATCCACCATCACCATAACAACCCGGTGTTTCTCGTTGAGATTATTAAGGCAATCCTGGATTGCTTTCTCGAGCTGCGAATTCATCATGGCTTCTTCGAGCCCTGGAGATTTATCAGCAATCCATTCGGGGGAATCCATCGGATCACCCTCTTCCGTTTCCGGTTCCAGCGTTACCGTTGGACGGCGTTTCTGCTTACGCAGTTCGTCGTAACAGGCATTCGTTACGATCCGTAAAAACCATGCCTTGAACGACCCACCGCGATAACTATTCAATTTTCGGTACATGGAAATAACCGCATCCTGGGTGGCATCAGCGGCAGCGGCTTCATCAGCCATAATGCGGTAAGCAAGGTTAAAAGCAAGCTCCTGATATGTTAAAACCAATTTGTTAAAAGCATCCAGATCGCCATCAGCAGCTTTTTCGATCAGAAGTGACTCTTCCATAATCATAGATGTTGCAAGTCCTGAGCCAAAATAAAACAAGCCCTCCTGATTTCAATTTTATCGCTTAAAGAATCAATCTTTTTTGTTGTCCTGATCTGTATCACGTAAGGTGGGGAATAAAATGATTTCCCGCAAGGTGTGCTGTCCGGTTAAAAGCATTACAAACCGGTCAACTCCCAGTCCCAGTCCGCCATTTGGCGGCATGCCATACGCCATCGCGCGCAGGTAATCCTCATCCATGGGGTTGCGTTCCTCTTCATCCTCGCTGTAGGTGTGCCCCATATCCAAAAAGCGTTGTTCCTGGTCCAGGGGATCGTTCAGTTCAGTGAAGGCATTGCACAGTTCCATCCCGCCAATATAACCTTCAAAGCGTTCGACCGTTGTCGGATCTTCCAACTTGGCTTTTGCCAGCGGAGAAATATCACGTGGGTAATCGTACAAGAAGGTCGGCTGGATCATGATCGGTTCTAAAAAGGTTTCAAGCAAGGTGTTAATCAATTTGCCCCTTGAAACGCCCGGTTTGAAGTCGATCTTCTTTTCTCTCATCACAGCTGCCAATGAATCAGCGTCCGGATATTGCTGAATATCAATCCCAGCCTCGTCGATCAAGCCCTGACGGATTTGTAAGCGGTTCCAAGGCGGAGTCAGGTCAATTTCATGCCCATCGTACTGGATCTTCATCGTGCCCAACACTTTTTGAGCCACCTGCGCCACCATTTGTTCGGTCATTTCCATGATCTTCATGTAATCGGCATACGCCATATAGAATTCCAGCTGCGTAAATTCGGGGTTGTGTTTAAAGGATATACCTTCGTTTCTAAAGTCACGTCCTATTTCGTAAACCCGGTCCAACCCACCCACCAATAAGCGTTTCAGATATAACTCAAAACTGATGCGCAGGTAGAGCTGCTGATGTAGCTGGTTGTGATAGGTTATAAAAGGCTTGGCCGCCGCCCCGCCGTAAATCGGCTGCAAAATTGGGGTTTCAACTTCAAGGAAACCTCTATCATCCAAAAATTCCCTGAAAGCTTTAATGATTTGAGAACGGATTTTAAAATTTTCTCTTACTTCCGGGTTAACTGCCAGGTCAACGTAGCGTTGGCGATAGCGGGTCTCGGGGTCGCTCAACTGAGCATGCCGCACGATTTCGCCATCCACTACCTCGTCTTTGTCGGCGGGCAGCTGCAACAGCGCCTTTGACAACATGCGGAAATTCGCCACCTGCAAGGTTACCTCACCCCGACGAGTGCGGAACATTGTTCCATTGGCTTCAATAAAGTCACCCAGGTCATAAAACCGGACAAATTCATCCAGTTTTTCCTCGCCGAGCTCGTTTACCCGGAAGAGAAGCTGTACTTTGCCGCTCATATCCTCAATGTGGGCAAAACTTAACTTGCCCATGTTTCTGACGGCGCGCAAGCGACCGGCAAGCACCACTTCCACCATTTCTGTAGACCCATTAGCTTCAGCTTCCTCAAACGCTGCGATTGCCTCCGCATTGCTGTGGTTCTTGTATGATCGAGTAGGGTATGGTTCCAAGCCCTGCTCGCGCAGTTTGACCAGTTTTTTCAGTCTTTGCTCTTCTAATTCGGAAAATTCGTCTCTCAGCATCATATGTCCTTTACATTAAAAATGCCCCACCTGGTCAGGTGGGGCATTGAGTTGGTCTCTTTTACTCGATCTTCAAGATCTCAACTTCAAAAGCGCCACCAGGCGTTTCAACCTTGATCTTTTCGCCAGCCTTATGGTTAATCAAGGCATGACCAATGGGGGATTCGTTGGAAATCCTTTTTTCACGGGGGTTTGCTTCAGCAGGACCGACTATCATGTACGTTTCCGGCTCATTTCCTTCTTCGACGATGGTCACTTTCGAACCAACCTTAACGATTCCCTGGGGATTTTCATCCTCGCCGATGATGTGAGCATTGGCAAGCAAAATCTCGAGGTCTTTAATACGCCCTTCGACAAAAGATTGTTCATTTTTCGCAGCTTCAAACTCTGCGTTTTCGATCAATTCGCCGTCTTCCATTGCGTCCTGCAAACGCTTGGCAACTTCCTTGCGTTTTTCGGTACGCAAATAAATTAATTCTTGTTCGGATTTTTCATAACCCTCACGAGTCAGGTATGAACTTGGCATCTCTTATTCCTTATGTAACTATGATTCTTCCCCATAGGGATAAATATAAAATGCGCTTCGAAGGTCGCAACCGTCTAAACGCTTTCGCCATATTATACTATGTTTTGATTTTTATCAAGGCGAGGCATGGGTTAAAACCACCCTAATTCCAACTAGGCGGTGCTGGCTGCGGTTCACGACCACGTTTCTTAAACAACCAGCCTACAACCAACCCAAATAAGAAGCCGCCGATATGGGCAAAATAGGCTGTACCACCCTCATTAAGAGCGCCCAGAGATCCAACACCGCTGAGTATTTGCAGTAAAAACCATAATCCTAAAACGACGATTGCCGGCATTAGTGTTAATCTCGCAAAATAGCCAATTGGAACGAAGGTGTAGACCCGGCTGTTGGGATACATGACCAGGTATGCGCCCAATACTGCTGCAATGGCACCGCTGGCTCCCACCATGGGTATTTGTGAGCTGGGACTTATCAGCGTCTGCAAAAAGGCTGCGGCAAATCCACCAGCCAGGTAGAAAAACAGGTAGCCTATATGACCAAGCCGGTCTTCGATGTTATCGCCAAATATCCACAAATAGAGCATATTGCCAATCAGGTGCATCCAGCCCCCATGCATGAACATGCTGGTGATCATATCGGTTATATCTCCCACATCAATCCCATTCAGAAAATTGGCAGGGATCAGGGCGTAATCGTAATAAATGCTCTCAAGGTTGGCACTGTTCAAAAACATCCACAAGAAAACCAGCACATTGATCACAATCAGAGCATAGTTGACGATGGGCGTGCGGTGGGTTTTAATCTCGTCGCGAATAGGGATCATTGTTATTCCTCTTTACATCAAATTTGATGCTTGTTGTTCAGCTAATAATACCTTAAGCCTGGGATGATCGCGATAAAAACCTCTACGCTCTTCCGGTAATAGTGCCGCGATCTGACACATCACCTCGGTTACGCCCAACTCAAGAATCTCTTTCTCGTTCTGACCTTCTGTTGTTTGGGGCAACTCAAATGGTTTGCCGAAAATTACCTTGATTTGCATTTTTTTCAATTTTACGAAGCTTTTCACCATGTCTGCCGACCCAAGAACAGCCGCTGGCAGGACCGGTACTTTATTCTTCATTGCCAACAAAACCGCGCCAGGTTTGCCTTCCAGCAATTGACCATCTTTCGATCGCCTTCCCTCTGGTGCTAATCCTACGATGCCACCTTTTCTCAGAAAAATCGATGCGTCTCTGAATGCCTCAAAGTCATAGCCCTCCCTATCGATCCAAATGACACCCAGTTTTTTCAGGAGCCCACCAAAAGGAGAGTGTTGGTAATCTGTTGCTACCATGCCAATAATGTCTTTACGGGAACTAGACAGCATCAATAAAGGTGTGTCCAGTCGGCTGATATGGCTGGTCGCCAGAACAGCAGCACCTTGATAGGGAATGTATTCACTGCCGATCACTTCAACATTCGCTACGATATCAGAAATGGAGCGCAAAAGGTTCAATGCTCGTTCACGGGTGCCGAAGGTGTTAGGAGGCATGCGTTTGTTCCTCGATAATAACTTGCTCATTCTTTGTGTTCTTCAAAACATGGTGCGCAAAGGCGAAAAAGATACTTGCTACCAGGAATGCCAAAATAGCCATAAGACCATTCGAAGCTATTAGATTGACCTCCTGCCCTTTCAAGCTGGGGATCAATTGGGTCACAACCACTGCCAGGTTCCAAAAGCCATGGACAAGAAAAGCCAGCAAATAAACTAAAACAAGTCGGGCAAATTTGTGATCTCGCAAGGATTTTGCCAGACCCCAGCCGATCAGACCACCGTTAAAGATGTGGATCAACGTTCCTCCGAACCGACCAAGTAAAAAGTAGAGCCAATCGTTACCCGGGGTCATGGCGGTTTGGGCTGCGTAGAGCATGCCCTCCACCATGGCAAAAGCAGCTCCGCTCATCAACCCAGCCACATAGCCACCACCATCGCCGATTTTCAAACCAAGGAGCGGCCAGACAGCCAGAGTCTTGAAAATTTCTTCCACCGCCGGGGCGATGGCCGCCACAAAAACGGTCAGTGCCAGGAGTACCAGCGGCGAACTGAACAGTTTTTCAATCTCACTCATGCTTTCGGGTACCTTGAAGACCCCAATCGGGGCTAAGGCTGCCAAAACCAATATGATAATAACCACAAGTAGCAACTGCACCAACATGATAAAAGGCATGGTAACACTGCTCGAAAAGCTGATTACCGACGCATCCCGACCTTTATGTTGACCCCAGAGTCTTCCGCTTGCCAATCTCAACAGCCAGACTGCCGGGATCAGAACACCGAGAAATACAAGGAGCGAAAAGATCCAGTTTGGCAAGATGATCGAGTACTTCCAGGCTTCAACCGCCCAGAGGATAAGCGGAAACAACAGGATAATGAATCTAAGCCATCCGGCTTGTTTACGTTTCGGATGTTTTGCTTTGCCACTGAGTCTCAGTATGCTGTCAAAAGCACCAATAAAAGCCATGATTGAAAGAAAACCGCACATGTACGCCCAAAGGAATGCCGTGCGGTTTGAAATTTCACTAAAAAGTTGGTTTGAGCCTGTTTCAGGTTGCCATCTCAGCAAAAAAAAGAAAAGCGACCCAGCCCCGAGGACCACCAGGACGTTCCCTGCAAGGTTCATCCAGTGCATCCAGCGCGGGCTGGTTCGATTTGAAAGCGAAAGCTCAGAGGCTGGTTCGACCACTATTTTTCAATAATCTCAATGCTAATGATCTTATCGCCAGCTGGTGCATCGGGGTTGTTATCCGCATCACGTTCCGTGATTTGTTGCAACACATCAGCGCCTTCAATCAGTTTCGCAAAGATAGTGTAACCACCATTGAGAGAGGGGTAAGGTACATAGGTGATGAAGAACTGGCTTCCGCTGGTTCCTTCCACCTGACCGCGGGCTACGCCCACCACGAAGGCTTCGTCGAATGTCAGTTCTGGCACAATTTCTTCGCGATATTGATAGCCAGCACCGCTCCAACCAGTACCGGTTGGGTCGCCCGTCTGTGCCATGAAGTTGTGGTAAACACGATGGAAGGTCACGCCATCATAAAAACCCTGACGTGCCAAATAAACAAAGGAATTGACTGCCAGAGGGGCTGCCTGAGGGTAAAGTTCTAACACAAGGTCACCTTTTTCAGTGGTGATCGTGGCAGTATATTCTTTGTCCTGGTCGATTACGAAGGGAGGGCACTCCGAAAGCATATCTTTTTCAGCCTTCATGACTTCAATGAAGTTGCTCAGATAGGCTGCCGTCCAGTTGCCCACAGGGCGTCCATTTACAAGGATGGTTGGGGTAGAGCTGACACCGGCAGCAAACATGGCTTGCTGTGTTGTTGTGATCTTGTTGATCACATCTTCACTGGCTATGTCAGTATTAAACTGATCCATGTCCAGTCCAAGCCCTTCAGCCGTGGTACTCAACCATTCGGTGACTTCCTCAGTAGTGAATGCTGACAGAGCCTCCTGGTTCGAGAATATAGCAGAATACATCTCCCAGAATTTTCCTTGCATTCCAGATGCTTCGGCTGCATAGGCTGCCAATGGAGCATTTGGATGGAGGGAATCAAGTGGCAGAGGACGATATACAAGCCTGACGTCATCAGGGTATTTCTCCATCAAAGTCTCCAGCTCAGCATACGCTAATGCGCAATAGGGGCAGAAGAAATCGGTATATTCCATTACAGTCAAGATGGCATCTTCCGGTCCTTTGGTCCAGTCTTCTTCACTGATTTCAGGGAAGATCGCCAGCTGAGCTTTTTGTTCGTCGGTCAGTTCTGCAAAAAGAGGTCCAACCAGGGTGCAGCTCATATTGCCGTCTTCACCGATAATTGGCAGAACTTCGGTGGGAACCGCTGGGACTACTTCGGTGGTTTCCGGGCTGACAGGTTCGGTTTCCAGAACCACAGGGGTCTCAGTTGCCGGAGGGGTCACTTCCTGAATTTGGCAGGCACTAAGTGCCAACATAAAGATCATGACGATCCACAGATACTTCTTTACATTTTTCATACTGAAATTCCTTTCGATCAACAGGACTTTGTGTCCCGTTGCTTTTTCAGATTCTTTTATTTTCAATCGCATTCAAGACCAGCGACCTGATTTCCTTTTGCACCTGTTCGGGTTCCTGTGTGGCATCGACAATTTTCCAACGCTCAGGTTCCTGCCCGGCAAGGATATGGTATCCGTCACGAACACGTTCATGGAATGATAACTCAAAAGCATCAAGTCGGTTCCATTCCTCCTTGATCTTCTTCCTCTTTAACCCGGTCATCACATCGACATCGAGCAGAATCGTCAAATCCGGCTTCAACCCGCCGGTTGCAAAGTGGAGCATTGCCCTAAGAGTATCCAGATCAAGCCCGTGACCGTAGCCCTGATACGCCAGGGTCGAATCACCATAACGATCACATAAGATGATCTTACCTTCCTGAAGGCTTGGGATGATCAGTTCTTCAACCAGTTGAGCCCTGGCAGCAAGAAATAGCAATATCTCTGTACGAGGGTGCAATTCAGTGTTATCCATCCTGACCAGAACCTCTCGAATTTGGTCACCAATCTTTGTTCCGCCTGGTTCACGGGTTTTCACGATTAATAAACCGGATTCCTCCAGGAATTGCGCCAACTTGGGCAGTTGCGTACTTTTTCCGCTACCTTCGGGTCCTTCAAATGTTATAAACATGCCTAATCCCTGTAGATACGCACATATCGGTTGGGGTCTTTCCCAAAAGATCGGGAAACCAAGTGCGCTCTCTTTGCAAGTTCATGCTGCTCACGCCGAACCGGTGATGGCATCGGCGGCAAGTTGATAAATTTTTCTCCTGCCTGGATCATCATCACAGCTTGTTCGGCATGGCGCATGGCTTCTTCAATCAAGGTTCGTCTAACTGGTGACTGGCGTTCCTGAAAAGAATCAGCCAGAAACTGTTCAATCTGATCAACCGTGTTGGATTTCACCACAAAAATTGGTATGCCTCGATTTTCTGCTTCAACAATTGGCTGCAGACGATCACGATAATAACGGCGCTGGGTAAGTAAAACATCTGCTTCCGCAAGGTCTTTTACCACAACAGCGGGCACACCCAGACTCTTGATGGACTGTAAAAGTCGGTTCCGTGCAACTCCGAAGGCAAATATCTTCTTATCTCCCGCCATCGATGACAGGTCCGGGTTTTCATACGCTTCCGCATCCAAAACTTCATCATATCTTTCGGCGTGCTTGGGCAGGGAGTAACTTGCAGGTCTTGGAGCTGCAGTCAGGTTGCTGCCGCGATCAAACGGGCTTCTCTCCATGCCGTTCCCTCTTCGCATCGACTGCGAAACCGTCGGCATATTCGGCTTGGTTTGTTTCAAGATGTGTACTTTGCCATCTTCATCGCGAAACCGTTCTTCTGGCAGCATTGGATAGCCGCGCAAAATTGAGTCTACCGCTGCGCCAACATCGCGATGCACTTTTACTCGTCTGCGATCCTGAATTTCAACCAGTATCGTAAAGGTTGGCGGAGACTTGCGCTCCAAAACAGTTTTTTGCGTCCCTCTGCGTCTTGCCTCATCGTCTGATAAGGTAACAGCCGATACCCCGCCAATCAAATCGGAAAGGGTTGGGTTGACCAAAAGGTTGTCCAGGGCATTGCCATGCGCCGTGCCGATTAGCTGTACGCCTCGTTCGGCAATCGTACGGGCAGCCAGGGCTTCCAGTTCGCGCCCGATCTCGTCGATAACAATTACTTCGGGATTATGGTTTTCAACTGCCTCAATCATCACTTCATGTTGCAAGGAGGGCTTTGGCACTTGCATGCGCCGGGATCCCCCAACCGCCGGATGCGGGATGTCGCCATCACCACCTATCTCGTTCGAAGTGTCCACAATGACCACGCGTTTCTTTTCTGCCAAAATTCGGGCGGCTTCGCGCAGCATTGTAGTTTTCCCGACGCCAGGCTTGCCTAAAATCAGGATGCTTTCACCCGAGTCGATCAGGTCTTCAATAATGTTGATTGTGCCGTAAACTGCTCGCCCTACCCTGCAGGTTAACCCAACAACGTTACCTCGACGGTTGCGGATGGCAGAGATGCGGTGAAGGGTGCTTTCCATGCCAGCACGGTTATCTGCATCAAAATCGCCGATGCGGTCGACCACATAACTGATATCGTCGTGGTCAACCAAGCGATCAAGCAATTTCACTTCGCCGTCAACAAAACGGGCAGTCGGGATGCGACCCAGGTCAAGCACCACTTCCAATAAATCGTCAAAATGATCTGCGCTGACAACTGCCTTAGCAATTTCTTCAGGAAACACGTTCAGCATTGCCGCCAGATCATCGGTTATATATTTTGTTTGTGTCATAAATTCCATACTCTATATTGTATGCCTTGATTTTAACTTATGCCAACGAAAATTACTCACCTTTGTAGTGTTTCTAATAGATTATTAATCGTATCCGTTCGCATCTGCTCAACCCACAAATTCCTCAGTCTCCTGTGAGGAAATTGAAAAAAAATAGTACGGGAGAACCCAATTTTTGCTGTCTTAATGATAACCAATGGTTCAAAAAGGTGGTTTGCTTCGGGTTTAGCTCACATTGCTGATATAACAGCAGCTTCGTTTTTCGGTTTCAACAACATCCAGGTTGCCAAAGTAATCCATCATTTCTGTCTTGACATCCTGAATGAAATTGAAATAATCTCCACCTTCAGCGATTTCAGCGATACTTGTCGCTACTGAGCGAACCCCATTGTAATCATGCAAGATCACCAGGTGTTTAGCAACCCGCTTCATTTCTTGGTACAACAAAAACCGCTGGTCCGATTTCATCCCATGAGCCACAAATGCTGCAATGACAATATCAAAACTGTTTTTTGGGAAAGGGAAGCCATCCCCAATATTCCCTCGACAAAAATGCACATTCTTATTCTCTGGTCGGCTTGTAGCCACTCCCAACATTCCCAAAGAATGATCCATCGCAAAGGTTTTCAAACCCATTTGAGTAAAAACAGATGCCATTGCACCGCTGCCACAGCCAACATCCAGAATGGTAGAAAAATGGGACAAATTGCAGCTTTCCATTTCAATAAATATCTTCGTATAATTTTTACGTTGGCGATCAAACAAGCGGCGGTAAAACGGCGAGAGTCTGTCAAATAATTTTCTGGATCTGTTGTTGGGCATTTCTTTCCCCCTCTGAATGAGATTACTTAATCTGCGTTATGGGCAGTGAACCTTCCATGGAACTACTTTCAAAAATTTGTTTTACTGCAAGGCGTTCAAGCGACTTTCTTAAGACCAGGTGCTTTACCAGCAGTATCTGGGCTTCGCTCATCAAACAACCCGTCTCTTCCAAAGCAGCGTCTAACCAGGGTTGGTAAGATCGAACACACAAGTAAACAGGTCTGCCAGCCAGCTCTGGGATAGCTGTGGGTAAACTTTGCAGCAAGCTCCCAGATTTCGCTTCCGGGCTGCTGATAACTTGCACCCATATCCCCTTTGTTCCATATTCAATGTCAGCATAGGCTGCCAGACGGCCATTAGGCTGATATGCGACCAAACCAAGCGCTGCTTTGCGTGTCATCGGCTCTATGCATTGCACTGAACCCGGCACAATTTCTTTATACAAGGCATTCATGAAGTTGATATCCTCCGAAGTCCATAAACGCCATCGGATTTCTTCTTCATTATATTCTTTTTGCTTTGAAGACAGATGATAAATGTTTTGTCTTGCCCAAATGGTGAATCCAGCTTTTCGAAATCCTTCAAAGAGGGGAGAAGACTCTGGCAAATCAGCCAGAACACCCCATGATTTCCAGGCTCCGGCACTTCTCACCAGGTGCTCAAGCACCCGGCATATAGTTAATTGATCGAATTCACCGCGGCACCCCAGATAACACATCTGGGCAAATTGCTTGTTTTGTCGTTTCTCGATTTGACCATAACAACCTTCGCCATTCTCCCCCTCCCAGCAGACCGCTTCTTGCTCGATCAAAGGGGCAACCCGCTGCATGACATTGCGCAGATTGAGCGGTTCACCGCGCGTGAAATATCGAACCGAGTCCAGGCTTTGTAAAACAGTGCCAGTCCGGCTAATTTTATAGAGGTCGAAAGCGCTTAATTTTCGAATTCCGATAATGCCATCTCCATAAAATAGCGGTGGAATCGCAAATCACTGGTAAGTTCCGGATGAAAAGAGGTTGCCAGCAGCTTGCCTTGCTGCGCAGCGATGATTCTGCCATCAGGTAAACTCAGCAGCGGTCGCGCATCTCCATAAACCTCGGTGATGATCGGTCCGCGGATAAAGGTGAGGTGATAATCGGGTTGGCTAGGTTCCAGGAATGGGACGGGAAGGTCAATTTCAAAAGAATCGATTTGGCGTCCAAAGGCATTGCGCTGGATCGTGATGTCCATTAAATTGAGCAAAGGTTGTCTGTTGCCAACTTCTTTGGAGAGCAAAATTGCCCCTGCGCAAGTGCCCCAGATCGCCTTTGTCTGCCCGAATTCACGGATTGCCTCCAGCAAACCGTACGCGACCATCAGTTTCCCGATTGTGGTGGATTCACCACCAGGAAGGATCAAACCTGTCAGACCGTCCAAATGTTCTGGCAGCCTGACCTCTGAGACATCAGCCCCGAGTTTTTCGAGGCTGATGCGATGTTCACGAAAATCGCCTTGTAAGGCTAAGACTCCGAATTTCATCTTTCTAAATATTTCGTCCTTCTAACTTACCAGCCTCGACCAGCCATTCTTTCATCTTCAGGCAATTGTGTCGCCGACCGACCAACCATGGCTTCTCCAAGGTTACGGCTGACCTCAGCCAGGATGCCGGGTTCGCGGAAATGAGTGGTGGCTTTGACGATAGCCTGAGCGCGTCTGGATGGATCACCAGACTTAAAGATGCCCGAGCCTACGAAAATTCCATCCACGCCCAGCTGCATCATCAAGGCAGCATCAGCGGGAGTGGCAATGCCGCCGGCGGCAAAATTGACCACAGGTAGTTTCCCTAGTTCACGCACCTGCATACACAATTCGAAGGGTGCCTGGATGTTCTTGGCAAAAGTCATCACTTCTTCTTCAGGAAGCGACTGCAAATGTCGGATATCGCCGTAAACTGAGCGGGCATGCCTTACTGCTTCAACAACGTCTCCTGTTCCGGGCTCGCCTTTGGTTCGCATCATTGCAGCACCTTCGCCGATTCGGCGGAGGGCTTCACCCAGGTTTCTGCATCCGCAGACAAATGGTACTTTGAAGTTGTGTTTGTTGATGTGATAGGCTTCATCTGCAGGAGTTAAAACTTCAGATTCATCGATGTAATCCACACCCAGCGATTCCAAAATCTGTGCTTCCACGAAATGCCCAATCCGGCATTTTGCCATTACCGGAATGCTGACAGCTTCCATAATCTTGATGATCAATTCAGGATCGCTCATTCGGGCAATCCCGCCTGTTGCGCGGATGTCTGCCGGGACTCGTTCCAAAGCCATCACTGCCACTGCTCCGGCGTCTTCAGCGATTTTTGCCTGGTCGGCATTAACCACATCCATGATAACGCCGCCTTTTAGCATTTCAGCGAGTCCTTTTTTTACAGCAAATCCCGATACTTCTTGTTCCATGCAACCTCCAAACAATACCTTTTTTTGTATTGCGATTGTACCACTAACCACAACTCATTTTGGCTTATGCGCCAGCGTCCTTGAAGGCGGCTACCAATTCGCGGTTGAATGCCGGGATATCTGCCACAACTCTTCCCCATACCTGGTTACCGTCACGGAAAGCGGGTTCATCCACCCACGTAGCGCCAGCGTTTAGCAGGTCGTCTTTAATGCCCAGGGAACCAATGGTCTTCTTTCCGGCAACAATCTTGGCTGAGATCGCCAGCAAGCCACCATGGCAAATAATGCCGATAATCTTGCCCTGTTCATTGACCTTTGCAACCAAATCGGTAGCCACTTTGTATCGGCGCACCTTATCTGGAGCCCAACCGCCTGGCAGTACCAGTCCGTATAAATCGTCCGCGACCAGGTCTTCAATCTTGGTGTCCGGTTTGATTTCAAGCCCGTTTTTTCCCTTGACGGTTTTCAGATCCATGGCTGCCGTCAGAACGACGATGCCTTCTTCTTGCAAGCGCATCGCAACAGCATAATATTCCAAATCTTCAACGCCTTCTGCAACCAGGAAAGCTACTTTTTTACCTTCGAGTGTCATTTTTTCTCCTTTTTTCCGGGTGGAAATATATGTTTAATCAGTAATTTCATCATAACATATCGTAATCCTGCAAATCCACCTTGTGTAGTCGTGCTTTGCCTTTGCAGGTCGGTTTGCGTATTTCAGCCCGCCATGAATTAACATTCTTAAACCCATGCAACCACAACTGGCTACATATCAATAAACTTGCTTTCGTCCAGATCGTCTTTTTTTGGTTTTTCGACGGCCACTTCAGCTTGCTCTGACCGGGCATCCTCATTTGCCCACTCAATTTCCAGCGGGCTGGCTCGTCGTGTTAATTGCCATTTTCCACAATGCGGGCAGCGTTCAAACTTCCCCACCACCAGATTCATCCCAAAAAACGAACGTGAAAAACTCTTGCCGCAGCGATTGCAGACCGCAATTCCGTGCATGCCCCCGGTGGTGGTGGTACTGCCCTTCTGCCGGGAAGAAATTAACCAGCTGATGGCCATAGAACCAAGACTTATTCCGATTACCGCAACAAGAATATTTGTGATCTTTTTTCCGGATTCTGCCGCGCTCAAGAAGTTGTACACAATCGGTCCAGCAGATGCCAGTTTGCCGTCAGCTGTACTGATTACAGCCCTAATTTTGTGCACGCCCGGTTCGTAATCATTGGTTGAAAAAGACAGTTTAAACGGACTTTGTGTTACTACGTCCATTGCATTGTCGTCAATATAGTAAACAACCCGTACTACCGGTGTCAAGTCTCCGTCCAGGGATAAGGTCATGGTACCCTGAATATCCGACCCGGATCCATATCCAAAGTTCCTGGTAAGCCTCAGAACCCATCCAGATTCAGTTTGTGCCTGCACCTCCGAAAAAACAAAAACAAGCGCTAAAACAAGCATAAGTCCAA
>CAZDPK010000018.1:22163-25731 GCA_964507335.1 uncultured Anaerolineaceae bacterium
TGTGCCTGCACCTCCGAAAAAACAAAAACAAGCGCTAAAACAAGCATAAGTCCAATTAATAATTGTGTCTTTTTCATCCGATTACTTCCATTTTGTAAGAATATTTTCACGATCAAAAATTAACGTCCCCAAATACAGCATCCCAAACGCTGCAATGGCACAAACCACGATCGCAATCAGCATAAACCAGATGTTGATCGTCAGTTTTCCGGCTAGAACGGCAAACATGACCAGCATAAGCGGCATGATCACCATTCCAGAAAGTTGTTCCGCTACACGTGGGTCACTGACCCTGGATGAAATGTAAATCGCAAATATGGCTGCAATTACAGAAAGGATCGGTCCCAAAACCAGGATCCCCAACATCCAGATGGGGCTTAAAATGTAAGCCAAAACAGCTGGGCTCAATCCGATAATGAAGGCACCCAGAATAAACACACCGAAAGCAGCATAGCTGATCAGAACACCGGGAATAACCGCTGCCAGACCTTTTCCTGCCAGTAACTCGATGGTCGTAATGGGCGTTGCCAGGAGAGGTTCGAGGCTGCGGGTAGTTTTCTCACCTACAATGCTGTAGGCTGCAATGGTAGTCGGAATCATGAGCGGCATCAGCATAAACAAAAGCATAAATTGGTTGAGCAGGTAGATTTGCGTGCAATCGCTCGCGCTTAACCCCGCGCAACCGGCCACAAACCCTGCCGGCAAGCCACTGCTTTCTGCGCTCATGTTAGCCGAGATCGCACTGCCCCCAGTCGTTGCAAGCATCACCAGCGGAAGGGCGGTAAACAACATCGGCAGCAGTGTCATGGTGCTGATCACCCAACGGTTTTTGAAGACTTCAGACCATTCCTTGTTGACGATCGTTTTGATGTGTTTCATTGCTGCCCCCTTTCACTGCCCTTGACCATCTCGAGGTATATTTGCTCCAGGCTGTGCCGGATCTCGCCGACGAATTGCACCCGTGCTCCTGCCAAAACCAGGGTTTTCACAATTTCAGGATTGCTTTCGTTGGGATCTTTTAACGAAACTACCAGCTTATTTTCAACGGTCTCCACGTTTCCTGAACCAGCAATGCTCGTCACCAGATCGATCCATTCCGGTCTGACTTCACTGAGATGAAAAACTACTTTACGACCAAACATCTTTTCTCGTAAATTATTCGGGCTATCCACTGTCAGCAATTTTTGTTGAAAAATTCCCACCCGATCACACAACCGTTCGGCCTCGTCCAGATTATGGGTGGTCATGAAAATTGTGCGTCCTTCATTTTTGAGTTCTTCAACAAAATCGCGTACGGTTTTGGAAGCTTCCGGGTCCAACCCGGTGGTGGGCTCATCCAGAAAGAGGATTTGCGGTTCGTGGATTAAAGCGCGGGCAACCGCCAGTTTTTGGCGCATACCCTTCGAAAAACTGCCAACGGTATCCTGCCGGCGCTCCCATAGCCCCAGCATACTCAGGTATTTGTTCACCGATTTTTCAATATCGGGAACGTCATAAAGATTAGCGAAGATGCTTAGGTTTTTCTCAGCGGACAGCCGTTCGTACATACCCGGAGATTCAGTCAGGATGCCGACATTGCGGCGGATCTCGGTGTCATTTTTTCCGAGGTCGAAACCGGCTATCTGGGCACTGCCAGCGCTGGGTCGAATCAAACCGGTCAGCATGCGCACCGTGGTGGTTTTGCCGGCGCCATTCGGACCCAAAAAGCCAAAAACCTCTCCGCGCTCTACTTCCAGTGTCAAATCGTCCACTGCAACAAGCTCATTTTCTTGCTTTTTACCTATCTTAAATACTTTTGTCAAACCTTGCGTTTTGATCATATTCCTCTTTTCGAAACCCGCTAATTATACTCTCTTGACCCTGAATTGATCGTAAAAACCGGTTATTTATAGGTATTTTTCGAAGGGTCGATGGTCCGCCTCGACCGCCGAATTCAGGAACCCTTGCACAGGAAAGGTTAGATTGGCCTGCCCCCTACAGGGCTAAACACCTTTCATTGATTAAAAAACAGCGCCCCAGGGGTCCAGGGCGCTGCAGTCTAAAATAATCTAGTAACTATCTGAGAATCAGTGGCAGGAATATCTGCCTAGCTTTTACAACGATAGTCACAATTGCCGTGTCACTAAATTCGCCTTGCAGCATCACAGCCGAGTTGAGTTGATACTCAAACGAGTCCACGCCGAAGAAGCCGGCATCGGGCATGTAAGTGAAGGAGCCGTCGCTGTTCAGGTTCAAAGTACCGTTATAGGTAGCTTCCACGACCTCGACGGTTACTTCCTCATTGGGGTCGAGCAGAACATCATTTTCCAGCACACCAGGCACTGCTACAACCAGCAAGACGCCAGCCATGGTCTCGTATTCGTCATCATTCGCCACCACCCAATCGTTAACCGGGGTTACAGTAATGGTAACCGTAGCCTCATCACTGCTAAACGGATTGCCATCAATTATTTTGTAAACAAAGGTGTCCGTTCCAAAGAAATTATCATCGGGTGTGTAAGTAAATGATCCGTCGGCATTGAGAATTAATGTGCCATGTTGCGGCGCTTCGGTATAAGAATCGACTGTAATTGTATCTCCATCTACGTCGCTGTCATTTGCCAAAAGTCCCTCTGCCACAAGCACTGTCAGAACTTCGTCTTCATTCGTAGTGTAGTCATCATCCACCGCAATCGGGGCATCATTGACCGGTGTAACTGTGATGTTAACCACAGCCATGTCGCTGTCAACTGTTCCATCGTTTGCCGTGAAGGTGAAGCTGTCTTCGCCGTTGAAGTCTTGGTCCGGAGTATAGGTGGCAATACTGCCAGCTAGAACCACATCGCCATGCAGAGGCTCGTCGATAATCATGAAGGTCAGATCGTCGCCGTCAATATCTGTCGCGCCCAGGGTAATATCCTTGGCGGTGTCCTCATCGGTGGTCACATCCTGATCCTCAGCAACTGGAGCGTCGTTGATTGGGTTGACGGTTATGGTGACTAAGGCGTCGTCTGTCCAGGCGTCTTCGATGCCGGGATAAGTGACCAGCCTGTATTCAAAGCTGTCTTCGCCGTTGAAATCGGGGTCAGGGGTATAGGTGAAGGAACCATCGCCCAACAAAACCAGGGAGCCGTGGTTGACATTAGTGAGCAAAACCACCACCATGTTATCGGTATCCACCTCGATATCATTTGCCATCACACCAGGTGCCGCAACAGTCAGGACGCCATCTTCATCTACATCGTACTCGTCATCAACTGCAACAGGATCGTCGTTGACTGGAGTCACAGTGATGGTAACAGTAGCGATGTTGCTGTCAACTGTGCCGTCATTTGCCTTAAAGGTAAAGCTATCCTCACCCACAAAGTTAAGGGCAGGAGTATAGGTGGCAATATTGCCCACCAGGTCCACTGTTCCGTTGGCAGGTTGGGTGACAATCGCGTATGTCAATTCGTCACCTTCAATATCTGTCGCCACCAGGGTAATGTCAATGGCAGTTTCCTCAGGTGTGGTAACAGCCTGGTCTTCAGCAAACGGGATGTCGTTGAACAAGATCGATACATCCAGTTCGTCTTCAAAGCCAAACGTG
>CAZDPK010000019.1:0-24950 GCA_964507335.1 uncultured Anaerolineaceae bacterium
TAGAACCCGCCCGTACAATTTTCCATTTTACGAGTCTAAAATCAAGATATTCGTGCGTGTTTGCGAAGAGAGCAGCGCCGCTGCAATCTAAAGTCTGTTTACTGGGTCGAAAAAGGCAGATCACCGCGCAACCTTGTCAAAAAGACACAAGGGCAGGAGAGGCTCGCTTTGACGAGAGATTACACGTAGGGCTGAGCCTTGTGTCCAGCCGTTTCTCTCGTTAATGTTCATAATGCTCAGGTTGGCTGCTGGTCTATGCGGGCCTGGACAAACTGTACCACTTCAGCGATCACCAGATCTCGCTCTATATCCAGGAACATGCCATGTTCACTCTTCTCGAACCAAACGATGCGCTTATCTGTCTTGGGAGTGCTTGTGCGGCCACAAAGGATTTCAGCGGAATCAGGTACACAGCTGCTGTCTGCCCTGCTCTGCAAGATCAACAAGGGTACGCTCACTCTGGGCAGGTAGTTGTTTTGTTGATTGATGAAGTCAAACAGCTGTTTGATTGCAATCATGGGTACCATACGTAGCGAATCGTCCAGCTGCTCAGCGCTTGGGTCAGCATAAGCCAGCTGACCTTTATTATAAGTTGGGATAAAGCGCCATAGCAGCCTGAAAAGTGGGTAAAGTTTGTTTCCGGGTGCGAAGGGCGTGACCATCCGCCCGGGCGTACCAGCCGTGACGACGCTGTCCACATTCTGAGAGTAGTCAGCAGCCAGGCTGAGCGCGATCATGCCACCCATCGAGTGGCCAACAATGATGGCTCTGTCGACCTCGCCTAAAAGGTCCAACAATGCCAGGCGACCATCCTCCAGCCAGTCTTGCCAAGTCACCTTCAGTAGAGCATCCGGAGAACCGTCCTCGCAACCGCGCAGAGCAGGCAAGCGCGTGGGTAAGCCCATGGAATGCAGAGGTTCGACTAACGGACGCATCATCGTTCGTGTGCCCGTCCAGCCATGTAAGAGTAAGACACCCAATTTGGTTTTAATCATACTTAGCTCGCCTTTATTCAGTCGATTCCGCCAAATCCCTGACAGATGCTGTGGATTGACAACTCAATTGTATTCCAGAAAAAAATGCCGGGTTCAACTGCAGAACCCGGCTTACGAACAGCAAAGCACCTACCTCAAAATCAGCGGTAGGAAGATCGGATAATCCGGCCTACCCTCCCAGGTTAGTGTAAAGCTCTGCTCCGCGTTTGGCGTGACGCCGTTTGCGGCTTTGAAGAGAATATAATCCACCCCGCCCTCATCTGGCGGTGTGCCCGAAAGGATTGCCGTGCCATCACCCTGATCTATCAGAGTCAACCAGGATGGCAGCCCGTCGTCTGTCCAGATCATCGGAGTCGGGAAACCGGTGGTTGTAATGGTGAAGCTGCCTACTTCGCCGTGAGCAAAAGTGGCATGATCTTCACTGGTGATCATAGGTGCGACCAGATCAAGGTCTGGAATGACACTGGAGGTATTATTATCCATATAGGGATCAACATCCGTCGCCGGATCATCAGTCGAGACGACTGCGGTGTTGATCAGCGAATTACCCTCACTGATCTCATCAGCCAACACAACGTCGTAAAGCAACACGTGGTTTTGATCAACGTCCAGCGGACCAAACGTCCAGGTGAGTACCTGGCCATCGACGGTTGGTTCAAATGGGATCCATTCCTGATTAAACCAGAGCAATTGCGCTGTTCCAGGCACATAACTCATACCCTCAGGCAGCGTATCGGTGACGATCCCATTTCCATTCGAGCTTCGTCCCAACAAGCCATCCAAGCGCCAGTTGCCAAAATCTATCCTGTAAGTAAGGGTTTCACCAGGCAGGTATTCTCCCCCCCACAGAGACTTGAACAGGAAGAAATCTGGACCCACCGCAAGAATGCGGTTTGCTGCGTTATCCTCCGGATTTGCGTCACCCTCACTCGGACCAATTGTGGCGATGTTCTCATACGTTGCCCCATTTTGTACTATTTCCCAGGGAATGCGGGTGTCAAAATGGATGTTTCCTGCCCAACCCGGCTCCAATCGGTCCAGGTAAACGATAAAGTAATGCTCATCAAGGTGACCGTCATCCCAGGACCATCCTCCGTTATGACCGACGTTTAAGTTGCCTGTGAAGATCATTTCTGTGGGGAAGTCGTCGCGGATCTCAACATTTTCAACTGGCTCATCGCCGATGTTCTCGAATTCCAATCGATACCAGGCATATTGACTGCCCTCATCAGATCCCGACCAATCACCATATTTCCGGATGCGCAGGTTGGGGCCGTGATCCTGAACAGTCACGCTCAAAGCTGCATGGTTGTTTTCAATATCCGATTCTCCCGCTTGCACTTCAAAGGTGACTTCCTGAGTCAGTTCTGTTCCCGGTTCAACGCCTGGATCAATCATCGCGATTATTTCCATGCTGCCATAATAACCCGGGTCAAGATCATCCACGAGCCAGGTGACCGTATTTCCATCCACAACCGGTTCACCGATGAAACCGGCCCAATCCCAATGGCTCCAACCGCCAAATTGCACGCCAGGTGGAAGCGTTAGAACGAGAGGCATTGGTCCCTCAACCGGCACATTTCCATCGTTGTAGAAGTAAATACCAAAGCGATATTGTCCGCCGGGTGTCAGGACGCCCCAATGCCAGCCGAGACTGACAGAAAGGTCTGTGAAGGGCGAACCAACATTGTGTTGCAGCCAGGATTCGTTATCCTGCTCATTTGGGTCATCGTTATCGGCATAGATTTCGACCAAATTGATCAGCTCTTGATCAGGTTGAGCGTTCGGGTCAAGGTTCACCTTGACATAAACTTCACGACAAGTTCCACCTGGAATCGAAGGGTACTCCAGCGTCAGAATATTATCTACATAGGAAACTTCACTCCATCCGGCTTCTCTGCCCCACCAAGATACCAGGGTGACTGCTCCTGGCAAGGTTTCTGTCAGGGTCAGTTCCGTGCTCCCGGTCGGACCATTATTGCAGACGTTGATGTTATAGACATAGTTTTGACCAGGTGCCGGCAACCAAGTCCAGGTGCCTTTGCCTACATTCACATGGGTGTTGTTGGCGATGACCGTCCCCTGCCAGGTTCTGGTTCTATCCTCGGGATTGCCTGAGTCAAAACCATCCGAGCTGATCACCGCGGTATTGATTACGTCATTCCCCTCGGTCGCTTCTACGTGCGCGAACACATAGAAATTGACCCATTCATCAGGTGCCAGGTTGCCCAACTGCCAGATCACCTGGTTGCCAACCTCAGTTTTTGGCAAGCCAGAAGTATCACTGATATACGTCAATCCCTGCACAAAGGTGTCTGTGATGATGGCGTTGACCGCGTTTGCATTGCCCTCGTTGCGGTATTGGATGTTGAACGTTACATTCCCGCCTTCGCCTGGTTCGCCTCCCTCCAACCACTTTTCAATGCGCAATCGTGGAGCAGGATATCTGAATTCGCCAATTAGTCTGTGACCGGCTGCTTCGTAGTAGGCAACCATCAGGTTGGAAGTTTCATTGAGATCGTAGCCGTCATCGGTCCAATCACAAAGATATAGATCATCCCCGGTTGGCAGCACCCAATCCTCTTTGTTTTGAGGCGCAGTCGGCTCCCAAATTTCACAACTGACTTTGACCTCCTCAGTTTGCGGCAGCCATTCGGCATCAAGAGTACCACTGACCTGATCATTATCAAGATCCAGATCAGCAGTCACTGATCCAATTATGACTTCCGCGGTGAATGTCCCACCATCCACTTCGCCGTAGATGGTATCCCCAGGTTGGATGTCAGGATGATTTGGAAGCCAGGTCGCTCCTTCCGCATGGGTGGCAAAACCTGTGTTACTTCCCCAACCATCAATATAACCAGATGTCAGTGTGATGTGCGCTTTTTCAACCCCAAAGCTGTCCAAAACCCTCAAGAAGATCTCGTGACCTGCTTCATAGGTTCCATCGATCCAGTCGTGGTCATACTGGATGTTCAGTATCAATTCATTGGTGTAACCAATAAATACATTGTAGACCGAATGATGATCAGTACCTGTGTAAGACACGCCAATTTGTTGAGTCGGTTGGATGTCCCATTCAGTATCAGGATCCCATGCACAAGTGTAAGCATCTTCTCCATCGGGATAAACGGAGTCGCCTTTCCCATCGGTATTGGGTGGGGCTCCCCAAGGGTGGCACCATACCCATACTTCAATATCCTGAGGCAGCCAGGGGGCATCGATCGTACCTGTGATACTGTCATTATCGATATCAACTTCCCCCAATATTTCTCCCAGTTGTAACTCAGCCGAATAGATCGTACCATTCACTTCTATCTCCCCAAACACCCAATCCCCAGCTTGAATATCGGGTCGTTCTGGGGTCCAGACCACACCGTCCATATTGGTAGAAAATCCAGTGTCACCACCCCACCAGGGAACAACCGTGGTAGTGAAGTCTACAGTCGCTTTGACTGTAACACCATCACTTTCGGTAACTGTCAGTGTTCCCTCATAATCAGGTGGATACCATAGTTCAATCCAGTCATGATCGTAGTTGACGTTCAGGTACAGATCATAGGAAATAGCAAAGAAGCCATTATATATCCAATGCCCATTCGGATCTAAGTAAACAACACCCACCTCCTGGTTGGGTTGAATGTCCCACTCGGTGTTCGGATCCCACTCACAGTAATACGGGTCTTCGCCGTCAGGAAAAACGAAATCCTGTTTTCCATCGGTTGGACCAGGAGCTCCCCAAGGATGGCACTGAATTTCTATTTCAACTTCCGGGTCAAGCCATGGCACATCAATTGTGCCTGTGATGCTGTCGTTATCTACATCAACCTCACCGAAGATATCGCCCAGTTGGATCTCCGCAGAGTAAATTGTCCCCTCCACGTCTACTTCTCCAAAGACCCAATCCCCAGCCTGGATGTCAGGTCGTTCCGGGTCCCAGACCACACCTTCCATACTTGTTGAAAACCCTGTATCACCATTCCACCAGGGAACCTCAGTGGTTGTCATTGTAGTTGTGGCTTTGACGGTTACGCCATCGCTTTCCGTAACGGTCAGTGTGACGTCATAGCCTGGTGGATACCAGCCTTCAATCGCGTCGCCATAATAATTGACATGGAGGTATAGATCATAGGAAATGGCAAAGAAACCGTTAAAGATCCAATGTCCATCCGGGTCTGCGTAGGTAACCCCCACTGGTTGATTAGGTTCAATATCCCACTCGGTTCCTGGGTCCCACTCGCAGTAGTAAGGGTCCTCTCCATTGGGAAAGACGAAGTCTTGTTTTCCATCGGTTGGACCTGGAGCTCCCCAAGGATGGCACTGAATTTCTATTTCAACTTCCGGGTCAAGCCATGGCACATCAATTGTGCCTGTGATGCTGTCGTTTTCTGTATCAACTTCGCCGGATATTCCACCTGCCTGTACCTGAGCCGAATAGATCGTTCCATCCACATCTACCTCGGCAAAGACCCAATCCCAAGCCTGGATGTCCGGTCGTTCGGGGTCCCAGACCAAGCCGTCCAATTCCGTTGAAAATCCAGTGCCACTACCCCACCAGGGAATTTCTGTGGTTGTGATGGTGGTTGTGCCTTTAACTGTGGTCCCATCACTTTCCGTGATGGTGAGTGTGACATCATATCCAGGTGGATAGTTTCCCTCTATCACACCTTGGGTAAAGTAGTTAACGCTCAGGTACAGGTTATAGTCAGGCTCATAATATCCTTCGATTATTTTGTTAGCCTGTGGGTCCCTGTAAGCTACGCCAATCCACTGGTTCAGGTCAACATCCCACTCAGTGTTTGGATCCCAAGCACAGGTATAAGCTTGCACGGGATCGCCATCGGGAACCACAGAATCGTACTTATCCGGCGCGCCCTCAGGCGCTCCCCAGGCATAACACTCCACATCCACTATTCCCGGATCCGGGATCAACCAGGGGGCATTGATCGTACCGCTGATGCTATCGGTTGAGGTATCAACGGTTCCCGTAATTTCACCCACTTGAGAATAAGCTAGATAGACACCTCCATCAATAGAACCATAAATTTTGTCACCAGGCAAAATATCTGGTTTTGAAGGAACCCAATACTCATCATCAATTTGGGTTGCAAATCCGGTGCGATCACCCCACCAATCAATCTCACCGGTGGTAAGGGTTGCTACAGCCTTCAAATTATCATCACTGTCATTTACAGTCAAAACAAGGTCATGCCCTGGTGCGTATTGCCCTTCAATTTGATCAGCAAAAGCATAGATTTCCATGACAAGATCTGGAGTTCTGAAATATTGATGATAATTGATGTCAGCCCCATCAGCAAAAGTCGGAAAATGGATATAGCCTTCCCCTCCTCGTGGAATTTCACTAAATGTGGCACTGAAGTTGCCTGAAGCATCTGAAGTCACTTCCTGATCGCCGTTTTCCCACGAACCGTGGATTACTACGGTTTGGGTATCCCATCCGCCAATTTGACCAGTGACCTGCTCGGTGGTTGAGTCAGCATTAACTACTATGGGGGTCGGCACTGTAAAATCAACTGGATAAATTTCCGATCCTGCAGTAACTGTTATTGTTTCTCCAGGATTGATTTCGATCGGCTCGTTGATGCCAAAACACCCATTGCATGCTGGGTCAGCGTAAGAATAAATGGTGTCGTGTGGAGTATTGATCGTTACATTCGAACCAGGTATGGCATGACCCCAAATCCAGTCCTTCACCCCTAAATTCATCCATATACCTACATCATATACCTCAAAAACATTGGGCACATACGCCCACACCTCACCCCCTGTTTCATAATTGTTGGTTGAGATTATTAGCTTCCCCTGAAAAGTAGTGATGGCATTATCCCAGAAGGACATCCCATTGCTAGGATCGCCAAACCCCACAAAACCCACTTGTTCCCAGTCAGTTCCGTTGACAGTCCGCCAGACCTCAAGTCCTGTGTCGGGATTTGCACCTACCAGGTAGAGCATGCCGTCATAAACTTCCAGCCCATTTGCTTCCCGTATACCTGAGCCCAGATCGCTGAATGACACCATTGGGGTCCAATCGCTGCCGTTGGCTGAGCGCCACACCTGCGCACTAACATCATCCCATACTCCCGCGTAGAGATAGCCGTCAAAGGCTGCCAGTGAAGAGATTGCAGGAGATGTACCTTCAGTCATTAATGTTAGTGTGGTACCGTCTGTCCGCCATAATTGGGCACCGGTCTCCCAATTGCCTGTGCCCCAATAAAGGTAGCCGTCAAAGATTTCAGTGGATATTGCTCCGACGACAATGTCACTTGGATCTAATCCGTCGCCGAATTTTGTCCAATTGGTGCCGTCGTTGGTGCGCCAGATTTGAGTGCCTGTTATCCCATTCCAGGTGCCAGAGTAAAGCAGGTTGTTATAAACTGCAAATCGTGCAATCCCGTTATTGGGGTCACCAAATCCATCCGTGACCACGTCTTGCCAGGTGATCCCATCATCCGACCGCCAGACAGCGCCATCCCAACTTCCGCAGTACAAATAGCCATCATACTCGACCAGATCAGCACAGCCATTATGCCCACGCTCATCCACCTTTTCCCAGTTGCTGCTGTCAGCTGTTCGCCATATTTCAGCTGAGATTACTTCGTCCACATTCTTCCAGGTGCCAGCATATAGATAGCCCTCAAATTCCTGCATAGCTGGGATTTGAAAGTTATTATCGCCAAAACCATCCTGGTTTAACTGTTGCCATGGAGATGAACCCTGCACTGATTCCTGAAGTAGGCTAACAACTGCTACACTGGAACGATAGGAATTGTTAACAGGGACTGCAGAAGCATTGTCATCATCCGCCCAAACTGGTGGACTGAAGTGATCAATGTAGGCGCTTGTTCTATCAAATTTTTTATAGAAAGATGAACCTGTTGAAAACTCTGGTTGATCCGCTTGTTCCCGGACCAGGCTTCGCTTTGTCTCAAGCTCAGATTCAGCCATAACGATTTCTTTTTGAGGATCTGTAGGCATGGCAAAAACCGAATTCACCAATAAACCCGAAAGCACAAAAAGAATGATACAGAACGTGATCACATTCTTTGGTCGCATGTCAGCTCCTTTTTTATGTTAGAGATTGTGGTAAATGGACCGTTAATACAGGTTTAGACGTAAAAAATTTCTAGCTGGATGGAGTAATCGACTGCAATTGAAGTACAGCTAAATATAAATATTGAGGTAACTGTATGATCTTCAATAGATCAATCCTTAAAATAATGTTTTTGGATTAGTCTCAATTAATTGCGGAGAAACTATCGCCGCCAAAAAAGAATCTTGTGTATTTATTTGTCTATACACAATTGCATTATACGCAATTTACTTTGAAAATTCAATATATTTTTTTAGGAAGGCGAGCTTATTTGCTGAGACAAAAGTATGGTTTCGCGCTAACCCTCATCCTTTAAGATTAAACTCACTGGACAGTGGTCTGAGCCCATGACGTCGTCATGGATTTCAACCGCTTCCACACGCGGCATCAATTCAGAACTCACCAAAAAATAATCCAAGCGCCAGCCTATATTGCGGGGGCGGGCGTTGGTGCGGTAATCCCACCAGGTATAACCAACCGTCTCAGGGTATAGACTGCGATAGGCATCAACAAAATTATGTTCGAGGTATTGATCAATCAAGGCACGTTCCTCGGGCAAGAAACCAGTATTCTTCTGATTTGATTTCGGATTGGCAAGGTCGATCTCGTTATGGGCGGTATTAAAATCGCCGGTCAGGATCACCTTCTCTCCTCTGTCATGGTGTTCATCACATATTTCGAGCAGACGGGTATAAAAGCCCAGTTTAAAGGGTACACGCTCGTTACCCCTCCCGCCATTGGGGAAGTAGATGACATAGAGGAAAAAATCCGGGTATTCAACGCGAATAGTGCGACCTTCTGTATCAAACTCAGGCATATCCAGTCCGGTCTGAATTGAAAGTGGTTCTTTTTTGTACATGACAGCCGTACCACTGTATCCTGGACGTTCTGCTGAATGCCAGAAACTCTGATATTCAGGATGTTCGCGCAGCAGTTGGGGTACTTGCTCAGGTTTAGCTTTAATCTCCTGCAAGCCCAAAATATCAGGTTTCACTTCATCCAGCCAGACAAATCCATCTTTATTGACTACTGCTCTGATTCCATTCACATTCCAGGTTGTAATTCGCATGAGTAAAGCTTCCTTTCAAACATGGTAAACTTATCGATTGATATGAACGATTATACCAAGTCCACAACTGCTACCTGGCAACGTTTTTTTTCGATAATTATTGTTGCCATTCTGTTATTAACGACACTTTCATTTGGAATAGTCAATGCACAGGCAACCACTTTTCCAGAATATGTGGTTGTACCTGGAGACACCCTTTCATGGATCGCGCTGCGTTTTGACAGCACACTGGATGACCTCCTGGCGTTGAACGGTCTTGACGAAAACAGCATGTTGAGACCGGGAGATCGCCTGAAAATCCCCACCTTAGCTGGGATGCAGGGCATTTTGACCACAGAATATGTGCCTTTGGGCTCGAGCCTTACCAGCCTGAGCCGACGCAGCCAGGCTGAGCCTGCTGACTTGATCAGAGCTAATAAACTGACAAGTCCATCTGAGCTCTTTATTGGACGCGAGATTGTGTTAACCCACATTGAAGACGCGCCCATGATGGCCACTATGGACTCGTTACGAAAGGGTCAGTCTTTTATGGAAGCCTCCATCCTGGCTGGTCAAAATACCTGGTCCTTGGCGAAAATAAACCGACTTCAAAACCCATTGCGCGGCATGCCGATGGATACTTACTACATGCCATCAGATGTTGAATCGCCCAGCAGCCTGGCAATCCCTGGTATTAACGAAATCGTTGTAGATAACCTCCCTCTTATCCAGGGTGACACGTTTTTAATCGAAGTTACCAGTGATGAAGCAGTCACTGTCCGCGCCAGTTTGGCAGGCGTTGAACCTGTCTTCGTCGAGGTGGGTGCAGGCACACAGATGGGTTATGGTGGAATCAATGCCTTGACCGAAGTTGGTGTATACCCGCTCACAATGGAATTTACCAACAGTGAAGGCGACACCTATCGCTTTGACCAGTATGTCATGATCAGTTCCGGCAATTACTCATCTGACACTGCCCTACAAGTCGATCCTGCCAGTGTTGGTACAGATGCAGAAAAAGCCGAAAACGAAAAGTTTAAGGCTGTTGTAGCCCCTGTTTCACCCGTTCAACAATGGACTGGTTTGTGGTATTCACCTGCACAAGATGCTGATTGTGTTATTTCGTCCTTTGGCAGCCGACGAACTTATAATGACGACCCCCGTTTGTATTATCATACCGGGTTGGATTTGGGTTATTGTAAAGGTGTCGACGTTTACGCTCCAGCAGGTGGCACTGTGGTCGGGGTTTTTCCTGACCAGGTGGTAAGAGGCAACGCGGTTGTGATCGATCACGGTTTAGGTGTTTATACGATCTATATGCACCTGGCTAGCATACTAATCGAAGAAGGAGCCACAGTTGAGCCAGGTCAGTTGATCGGCATCATAGGTACAACCGGTCGCTCCACAGGTCCTCACTTGCATTTTGAGGTCGATATTCACGGCACACCGGTCAACCCCCTGACATGGCTGCGAAGGGAATTTCCTTAAACAAAAAAAGGCGACAAATGTAGCCTTTTTTGTGTGCGCTGAGAGGGACTTGAACCCTCATGCCTTGCGGCACCTGGCCCTCAACCAGGCCTGTCTGCCAATTCCAGCACCAGCGCAAACGTGAGAGTAAATTATAACGATTATAAAGTCTTTGTCAAGCAAAGACGGGATGAGAGTAAAGATGAAAACAACAATAGTGCTCGATGCGATGGGAAGTGACAGTCGCCCAACACCAGAATTGGAAGGTGCAGTACTGGCAGCCAACAAGTTTGACATCCAGGTCATTCTGATTGGGGATGAACAGACTCTTACTGAAGGTTTGGCGAAGGTGAACGGCGATAAAAGTCGGATCAGCATAACTCACGCACCTGAGGCGCTGAATATGGATGATCATATCCGCGAAGCACGCGCAAAGAAAGAAAACAGCATCGTGGTAGGCATGAATCTGGTCAAAGCCGGCAAAGCCCATGCCTTTGTGACCGTTGGTAACACCGGAATGGCAATGTATTTCGGCATTAAGACCTTCGGTATGATAACCGGTGTAGACCGCCCCTGCCTGGTGGCTGTTTTTCCTGTGGAAGGCGGCAAGTGCGTTATTGCCGATGTTGGGGCAAATGCCGAAGTTCGGCCTGAGTTCCTGGTTCAGTTTGGCCAGATGGCAAGCGTCTATTCCCACCTGATGTTGGGGATAAACGAGCCGAAAGTTGGGCTGATCGCCAACGGAGAAGAAGAAGGCAAAGGCAACGAGCTTGTAAAACTAGCAGGACCGCTAATGCGTACAGCAGTACCCAACTTTGTGGGCAACATAGAAGGCAAAGAGCTCTTTGGTGGAAAAGTGGACGTCGCGATCACGGATGGTTTCACCGGTAATGTGCTTTTAAAATCAGTGGAAGCTGTCGCCAAATTGATTTTAACAACGCTTAAAGGCGAGTTATTGTCCAGCACCCGCACAAAAATTGGGGCACTGCTGGCAAAACCTGCTTTCAATAAGGTGCGAAAAATGCTCGATCCCAGCGAAATCGGATCTGCGCCCTTGTTGGGGTTGGACGGTTTGGTTTTCATTGGACATGGTCGCTCAGATGCAAAAGCAATTGAAAGTGCTATCGAACAAGCCATTAATGCGGTAGAATCCAACCTGCTCGAAAAATTGAAGAAATCTATTATCCCCACGGAGAACCAATTGTGAAAACTATCATCAATCAAAAACTCATTAACCGAAATAAGAAACTCAGTATGGTGCTGTTTTTTGCCAGTATGGGTGTTCTGATCTTTGGTGCCTATTTGGCATGGCCAGGCAAAGCCGATCTCAACCGAACCCTTTATTCCTGGATCGCCCTGATGGTTGGCTTTATCCTCACCCGCATCAGCATTTACTTTACCTCTCGTTTTGGGCAAACCCCACGATATGATGAAGTTGTTGGTCAGACGATAGACAAACTGCGCAGCGAATATACTTATTTTGTCTATTCCACACCAGTTCCAATGCTTCTTATGGGACCCTGCCGTTTGTGGCTGCCAATCCTGGTGACAAGCAGCGGCACAATCAGTTACATTGATGGCAAGTGGAAGCACTCTGGCATTGGTTTTCTCAAGCGCTTCATGGGGCAGGAAGCGATTGCAGATCCACAGAAAGATGCCGAAGAGGCAATCATGCAAATCCAGAAGCAGTTTTCTCTACAGGGTATCCCGCTTGAAGAACAACCTCAAATTCAACCAATCGTGGTGATTGTCTTGAAAAATACGACAATTGGAGAAACCAAAGATGCCCCCTATCCAGTGGTCCTCGTTAATGACTTTAAGCGTTTTGTGCGCAAGATGGACCGCGAAAAGTGCGAGAAACCTTTCAGTCAGGAAGAAACGGAAAAAATCACCGCTGCATTGACTGCGGGTAAGATGTAACTTATTATCGTGATTTTGATAACAAAAAACTCCTGATTCACAGGAGTTTTTTATTTGATTTTCTATTCTGAGTGTCAGCATCTCATCCAAATCACATACTGACCAAAACGTTTTTCACGAGCGCTTTACGGGTTTTTCTTTAGGTGTTTTGGTATATTCAAGCAGTTTTTGTACTTCGAAATCGGTCAGATAGCGCCATTCGCCTGAACGAAGTTTACCCAATTTAAGCGATCCAATTCGTACTCTTTTAATTTTTCCGACCGGGAGACCAATCCGCGCGCCAACCTTGCGAATTTGGCGTTTTTTGCCCTCCTTAAGGATAATTCGCAGCCATGTGCCGTTGTTAGCGTTGTTCATGACTTCGACCTTCGCAGGTAAGGTTCGCGATCCGTCCTCCATCACCACACCTCGACGCCAGATTGCAAGCTGTTCCTCGTCTGGTTGAGTGATCACGAAAACTTCGTATTCCTTTTCATGTTCGTAGCGTGGATGCGTCAGGCGGTTTGCCATTACACCATCGTTGGTCATCAGGATCAAACCTTCACTGTCCATATCCAGTCTGCCAACTGCAAACAATGGTTCAGAAATACCGATCAGATCATTGACTGTGGGACGGGGATGGTTCAAATCGATATCCGACAGGTAACCCTTAGGTTTATTCAGAGCGATATATATTTTCTCGATGGTCTTTCGAATCAGTTTCCCGTCTACGGTGATGGAATCTTTGCTCGGGTCAGCCTGGTCGCCAAGGTGGATGAAGTTTCCATTGACCTTAACCCGACCATCTTCAATCAGTTTTTCACAGGCACGCCGAGAGCCATAGCCCGCTGCTGCCAGAATTTTTTGTACTCGTTCTTGTGCCATTAGTCTTTCAATAACCTTCTCTCATCCGCTTCCGCATCTGCAGGAGTATTAAACATTGCCTCAAAGTCGATTTCAGGCAATTGATCCAGCCCCTCTAAACCGAAATGCTGGAGAAATTCAGGAGTGATCCCATATAAAATTGGTCTGCCAGGTGCTTCGGAGCGTCCTAATTCTTCAATCAGACCTTTCGAAAGCAGGCTCTTGACCACACCATCACTGTTGACCCCACGAATGCTGTCAATTTCAGGTCGGGTTGTTGGCTGCTTGTAAGCTACAATCGCTAAAGCCTCCAACGCCGCTTGGGTCAGACGGGAAGTCACTTCCAATCCCAAAAACGCCTCAATATCTGTGGCATATTCTGGAGCTGTGATCAGCTGAAACTGACCTTTAACTTCCTGCAGGCGGATACCATGAAGATCTGAGTAATGCGCTCTTAATGTGAGCAGCGCAGCTTCGACTTCATTTTTCTTCAGTCTCGTGGCCTGAGCAAGTTGATCTTTACTTGTGAGACCAGGTGCAGCAAACAGAAGTGCTTCAACGCGCTTTACGGCTTCCTGTTGGTTTTTGGTATCGTTCGGCAATTCAGGCATGTTATAATTCTTCCCGTTCAGGGGTCGCTTGATTATACTCTAAAGTGTCCTCATTTTGCTTTTGTTAAAGGCTGGTATCAATGCGAATTCTGATTACAGGTGCAGCGGGTTTCTTAGGCTCTCATCTAACCGATCGTTTTCTTGACGAAGGAAACCAGGTGATTGGACTGGATAATTTCATCACCGGAAACCGGGAAAATATTGCTCACCTGGCAAACAACTCAAATTTCACTCTGATGGAACAGGACGTTTCTGCCTATATTGCAGTACCTGAAAAGCTGGATTTTGTGCTTCATTTTGCCTCTCCAGCCAGTCCAAGCAAGACCTCACCACTGGGCTATCCTAACCTGCCCATCCAGACCATGAAAGCTGGTGCTTTAGGAACACACAACAGCCTCGGGTTAGCCAAAAAACATAATGCAAAATTTCTACTCGCTTCGACCAGTGAGGTCTATGGTGATCCCTTGGTTCATCCTCAGACAGAAGAATATTGGGGCAATTGTGATCCGGTCGGAGTTCGGTCGGTCTACGATGAAGCCAAACGCTTTGCGGAAGCACTTACAATGGCTTATCATAATTTTCATGGTGTGGATACGCGCATTGTGCGCATATTCAACACCTTTGGCCCCAGGATGCGGCTGGATGATGGACGCAGCGTTCCCAATTTCATTCAACAAGCCTTGCGGAGGGAAGCGCTCACCATTTATGGAACGGGTGAACAGACCCGCAGCTTTTGTTATGTGGATGACCTGATCGAAGGCATTCGCCGCCTGATGGATTCAGATGAACACATGCCAGTCAACATTGGTAATCCACTGGAAGTCTCAATTAACAATTTCGCCTGCCTGATCAACGAAATCTGTCAAAACCCCGCCGGGTTGAGCGTCAATGCCTCAGATCGCCTTGGAGACGACCCGGAACGACGTCAGCCAGACATCACCCGGGCAAAAACAATTTTGGATTGGCAGCCGGTTGTGAGCATTCACGAAGGATTGACAAAGACCATCGAGTATTTTCGCAACAAAATGGAGCATCAGCAAGTCTGAGATGGGTACGCTTAGAGTCATTGCCGGCACAGCCAAAGGCTTGCGCCTCAAAACGGTCCCAGGAGATACAACCCGTCCGATTACGGATATCGTTAAGGAGGCATTGTTCAATATTCTGGGAGATGAAATTGCGGATAATTTGATCCTTGACTTGTTTGGTGGAACTGGAGCAGTTGGAATAGAAGCGCTAAGCCGCGGAGCGCACTTTGTCACCTTTTTGGATAAAGGTCAGCAAGCAGTCCGCACCATCCAGCTAAACCTTGTCACAACCAAATTTACCGACCAGGCAGAGGTCATCCGCACCGACGCCTTTACTTATCTTGCGATGCCCCCTAAGATCGATTTTGACCTGATTTACGTCGCCCCACCCCAATACAAACAGATGTGGCAAAAAGCCCTCAAGCTAATTGATTCCAAACCTGAGCTATTGAGCAAAGACGGTCAGATTATCGTTCAAATAAATCCGATCGAGTGGGAAGAGCTTGTTTTGGAAAATTTCACGATCTTCGATACCAGGAAGTATGGCGATACATTGCTGGTGTTTTTTGAGAAATCTTCTGATTAACCTCAATAGACCTGTTAATGATTCGATTTAATCTGAATATAGCAGAACTTCGCCGTCCATCCCTTGAATTGTACGTTTAATCTTAATGATGCTCACCGGTTAAAGCGCATTATAAGTTGGTCGTTTTCGTCATACGAATAATATCCCCAAAACGGCTTTTCATTGGCACGGTGGCGCATGACCTGGGGTAACAAGGTGTAAAGGTCTTCTACGAGGTCCTGATTCAGCGCCTGTGTTTGCGTAAACCACGCTAAATCACCTTCAACTGATCCTCGCAACTCACCGCTTAGCTTTTTTGCCTTGAAGACGAAAAAAACAATTCCGGGATTGGTTCCGGTATCGACAACAATCTGGGCACAATGGATCAATCTGTCCGCGCTTAGCCCGGTCTCTTCCAACAGTTCCCGTCTGGCTGCCTCCAAAACGCCTTCCCCTGCTTCCAGGTGCCCTCCTGGTCCATTCCAGAGGTTTGCCCAAATCTTTTTATTGCTCGCACCCTTCAAAAGCAGCACATGCCCCTTTTCATCAACAGGAAATATCAATACACGCGGAATAAGCGTATATCTCTCCTGTGAAACTCCTTGTGCTTGTACTCCCATGTCGAGAAGAAAAGCCCAGGCGAAGTATTCGCCTGGGCAATAATCCTTTAATGCAGGAACATCGGCAGACCAAGAACTGACTTGACCTTGGGCTGGTAGTTTGTTGCATCGTAATACTTTTCGACATCAACATGACGCTTGCCGCTAATGACTGTCTCGATCGGCATAGTCGAATAGTTGCCATCGGTGATGCCAACCAACTTACCAAACTCACCTTTACAGGTCAATTGGAAAGCCAGTGTGCCAAAATTCATGGCGACCATTCGGTCTAGAATATCTGCCGGACCGCTTCGCATCAAGTAGCCAAGTCGTTGATACATCGTATTGTTACCAGTAACTTCTTTGATTTTCTCAGACAACAGTTCACCAACACCGCCAAGTTTCCGATGACCATATGCATCTGGGTTGCCGGTTTGCATCACATGTCCTCCAATCGGAATCGCGCCTTCAGATATAACTACCAAGGCATAGTGGGAGGGGCTGTTTTTCTTGTCAGCATCCAACATGTAAATTAGTTTTTCCATGTCAAAGGGTACTTCGCAGATAATTGTGCGGTCAACATGCGCCAGGTAACCAGTGATCAGGGAGGTTTCACCAGAATTGCGACCAAATAGTTCAATCACACCAATACGCTCATGAGAACCTACGCTGGACCGGAAATAGGTAATGTGGTTAACGCCTCGGGTGATCGCAGTAGAGAATCCAATGCAATAATCTGTCCCAAGCACGTCGTTGTCCATCGTCTTTGGGATCGCAACAATCGGGACACCTTCTTTTTGCAACCTTGCTGAAAAACTCAATGTATCGTCTCCACCAATCGTGATCAGCGAATCGATTTTAAGATGGTGCAAGACTTTAAGAATATAGTCTGTGTAATCCTTGGTTTGAGTTTCGGGATCAATTACTGTGCCATAGCTGCTGTTACGCAAGAATTCAGGGGTATCGTCAGGGCGAACCTTGGCAGGATTAGTTCTGGAAGTATGTAAGAAAGTACCACCAGAACGATCCACCCTGCGGACAACATTCGGGGTTAATTCTTTAATGTACAATTCATGAGTAGCAGGATCATCCATATCGTATCCCAACAAGCCCAACCATCCTCTACGAATACCGACAATTTCGTAGTCACATTCCAAACTGCTCATTACTATCGACTTGATTGCGATACTCAGACCAGGAACATCCCCACCCCCAGTTAAAACACCAATTCTTTTTTTTGCCATGTAACACCTCAATAATTGTTATTTTTTTGACTCAACCAGAGCTCTGGGGCTCGCAATAGCCCACCATCGAAAATACTGCAGACCAATAAAAACCACTATTGGTACCAATAGAATAACTACAGCGTGCTCTCTTGGAAACCTTTCAAACGGATCAGGTACAGTTTGCCACGACAATATGCCGATGACTATAAAACTAATCCAGAGTAGGATTCTACCAGATACAGGCCATTTTTCGGCTATGTATTTAAAAATTGAAAAAAATGCAGGCAAGATGAACAACAAAAGTGCTCCATCAGCATACGGGTTAAAAAAGTAACTCACGATCAAAGTCAGCATCAATTTCCAATGTACCCCTCGATCATTTCTACTGCCCAATCCGTACCATTCCACCAGGAGCATAATAAACGAGATCAGGTGTAACGCAATAGCTACCTGAGCGTAAGCACCCGGAAATGCCCTTGCCACACCCATCCATGGGGTATCTATCCAATCCAACCCGGGGTCAAGCCGGACAAGATTGGCAAACCATTGCCGAATCCAATCCGGGAAAAGGATTAGGGTGGTTGTTAAGAGAAAAGCAAATCCTATTAGCAAAATCCGTGCTAAGGAATTGTCACGTTTTGAACCCAGGTAGATCAACAAAAACACCACTACGAAGATTGCCACAGGGTTAATCCAGAGTGCAAAAAGTAACAACAAGCCTGCCTGGTTGCCCTGTCCACCTAAGGCAAGCTGAATTGCCAGCAATGTCAGCATGATAAAAAATGGAAGCATGCTGGCGGTTAGACCTGCACGAACCATAGGATAGAACAAAGCCCCAAGTAAACAGCAGATAAAAATTTCAAAAGTCTTGAGCTTGAGTCCCGAAATCTTAATTGCTAACAAGAAAGAGGCAATTATGCTCAATTGTGTCAGCATCACCCAGATTGCTTTAGCGATTTCGTAAGGAATAAAACTGATCGGAATAAAGAGGTAAACAAACCAGGCAGGGTCAAGAAAATTGCCTTGTTCACGCTCGTTCGGCAAGCTATTGTTGGCCTCAAGTAACTCGAGAGCTGCTTGACGGGTTTCTTCGCTGTAAGGTGACCAACCTTCTTTCATCCATGATCGGGCTGCATTCCAACGGATGGCAAACTGGTCTTCAAGCTCTACTCTCTTATCCAACTCGAGATTGACTATGGTCAATCCTATCATCACGAGGATGACAAGAATTGGTACCCAGATATTTGCAGTTTTCTTGAAAACCAAAGTTAGTCCCTTTCGCTAATTTTTTATTGGGGTAATTATAGACAAAAACTCAGGTTATGAAAATCGAGCCTTCTATCATCCATCAACCACTGCTCTAGTATTCACAAGTATGTTACCTACAAACCCCTAACTTAATGGCTACGCGCAAATAATAGAGTTTTATCAATATTTCCCAACACTTGAAATTCGAGGAAAAATATTGTACTCTATTGGAATGCAATTCACACACATCGAAGAGGCTTAACAACACATGGCGAGAATAAGTAACAATACGGTTCCAAACGAAGAAAGCCAATCATCAGCAATCAACAGACTTCTAGAATTCGGGAAAAAGAAATCTTACGTAACAGATGATGATATCCTGCGCTTTTTCCCGGAGGCTGAAGAATACCCCGAACAACTGGAAGATGCATACACGGCGTTAGATAATGCCGGCATTTCCGTTTCTGACGAGGCCCCTACCTTAGAGGAACCAGACGAAGAAGAACTTTCTGACGTATTAACTGACGAAGAAGAAACCCTGCCAACGGACGATCTGGCAAACATCGATACCGATGACACTATCGGACTTTACCTTAAAGAAGTCAGCCGTGTACCGCTCTTGAACAACATTGAGGAAGAAGTTGTTTTAGCGAAGCGCATCGAGGCTGGGCGGGAAGCTCGCGCGGAACTTGCGAAAAGCAACCTCAGCGCTGCCCGCCGGCAGGAACTGCACGATATGATCAAAGACGGGGCAGCAGCACGTGACCATCTGATCACCGCCAACTCGCGCCTGGTGATCAGTGTTGCCAAGAAATATATGGGTCGTGGTGTACCCTTCCTGGACCTGATCCAAGAAGGCAACATAGGTCTCATCCGCGCTACCAAGAAGTTTGAATACCAGCGTGGTCACAAATTCAGCACCTATGCCACCTGGTGGATCCGCCAGGCTGTCACCCGAGCCATTGCCGACCAGGGGCGCACCATTCGCGTTCCAGTTCACATGGGTGATCAGATCAACAAACTTCTGCGAGTGCAGCATCAACTTACCCAAAAATTAGGGCGGGACCCATCTGTTGAAGAGCTGGCAGAAGCTCTGGAAGTTCCACCCAAAAAAGTAGAAAATATGATCCAGGTCGCCCGCCGCCCACTATCCCTTGAAACCCCTACTGATGATGAAGAAGATTCAGTACTGGGCGATTTCATTGAGGATGATGAGGCGCCTCCACCTGATGATACCGCCACTTATAACCTGCTCAAGCAGCATCTTGTTGAGGTTCTGGATGCCCTGCCACCCAGAGAAGTCCGCATTTTACAACTTCGGTATGGACTGTTGGATGGTCAGGCTTACACTCTTGAAGAAGTTGGTCGCAAGATGGGCGTCACACGTGAACGCGTGCGTCAGATTGAAGCTCAGGCACTCACACGCTTACGCCACCCCTCGGTGCGTCGCAAGCTGCGTGATTATCTGGGGGACTGAAAATGAGCACTGACGCAAACAAAGAAGAGCAGACACAACCTGTCAAGGTGGTAGCAGACCAGAACTCTTCCGAAGACACCTCACGGATTCTTGTTACCCAGCAAAAACCTGAACCCGCTGAGGAAATCCCAGCTTGGTTGCTTGATTTTGCCTCGCAGCCTTCCCAGGAAGCCAGTGCTGAAAGCCAGCACGGTCTCGAAGCAATCGAAGAACCTGCTCCAGAGCCATTCGAAGCAATTGCTCCGATCGTGCTCGAAACCTCTGAATGGCATTCCGTCCAGGCGGAGCTGGTAAACCCAGTCTCGGCATTGGATATTGACACCAGCACAATATCGACTGAACAGAAAATACAGGATTTCTTAGGCTTTGGGGAGTATGCTGCTGCAGCCGATCTCATCATCAAATCAGCCACGACCAAAGAGCTCGCCCAGGAATCCCAGCGCGCTTTACGCTCCCACCTGGTTTTGCAGGAGGATCGTTTACCATTGTGGAACGTCTACGATGAGCTATCTGAAAGAATCACAATAGAAAACACACAAATCGAATCAACGGAGGGTGAATGGAAAGATCATTAGTTCTGATAAAACCTGATGGCGTCCAACGAGGTTTGATCGGAGAAATTATCACACGTTTTGAGAACCGGGGTTTGCGTCTGGTTGCCTGCAAGTTTGTGCGAGTCAGCCCCGAGCTTGCCAAAAAGCATTACGCGGTGCACGAAGGCAAATCTTTCTACGAAGCCCTGATCAAATTCATCACCTCTGCCCCGGTCATGGCTATGGTTTGGACAGGTCCAGATGTAATTAATGCTGTTCGCCAAACGGTTGGAAAAACTCGCGGTACCGAGGCAGACCCTGGCACAATCCGTCACGATTTTGCTTTGCAAGCTCGCTACAACTTGACCCATGCCTCTGATTCTGTCGAAAACGCTGAGGCTGAAATAGCGCTTTGGTTTAAACCTGAAGAATTGGTGGAGTGGAAACGCTGCACAGAAGATTGGATGTACGAATGACAAAAGAAAACAAACCCGAATTTGTGACTGTCTACAAAGCCCATGGAAAATTGGATGCTGAATCGATTAAAGGTTTTTTGGAAGCCCAGAATATCCCTGCTTTCCTTGACAGCAATGCGCTTGGGCAGATCTACGGACTGACAGTTGGTGATTTGGGCAATGTTGGTGTAATGGTTTCAATGGAACATGAAGCCAGTGCACGGGAACTCTTACAGGCGATGGAGAATGGTGAATTTGAGGATGAGGTCTTAATGGAAGGTCCTCTTGCTGAGGAGGAAGTGAACGAGCCTGAGGAAAGTTCCCATCGCAGGAAGGTCCTTTTCCTTTGCACCGGTAACTCGTGCCGCAGTCAAATGGCGGAAGCTATCGTCAATCATTATCTCCCAAACGAATGGGTCGCCTTCAGTGCCGGCAGTAATCCCAGCGGTTATGTTCATCCGATGGCAATAAAGGTGATTCGTGATTTTGGAATCGCCCATCAAGGTCATTCCAAATCAGTAGATGAATTTTTGGGTCAGGATTTTGACATGGTGATCACCCTTTGTGACAGCGCCAGAGAAGCTTGCCCGTTATGGCTTAGAAAAGGACCAATCATCCACCTCGGGTTCGCGGACCCAGCCCTTTTCGAGGGAACCGACGAGCAAAAATTACAGGTCTTCAAAGACACGTTCGAGGCAATTCGTGCGACTGTTATCTCTTACCTTGAGGAACTTCACTAAGAATTTTCATACAGCGTTATGTGAAAAAAAGGATAAACGTCCAAGAAAGAAGTAAAAAATGAAACCCTTTAGCACCAATATTGAAAAAGATACAATTGAAAACACCGATTTCAGGCACGTGCTCTATACCGGACATCTGCAATTGGTTTTGATGTCGCTGGAACCGCTGGAAGATATCGGAAAGGAAGTTCACGATCATGTCGACCAATTTTTCCGATTTGAAGCAGGTGAAGGCAAAGTTGTCACAGAAGATGGCGAGATCGTTGTCGGAGATGGTGACATTGTTGTCATCTCTGCTGGCACAGTCCACAATATCATCAACACCTCAACCACAGAGAGGCTGTCGATGTATACGATTTATTCTCCTTCAAATCATCCCCACGGCACCCTTGCTCATACTAAGGAAGAAGCCGAAGAACTCGAGAAGAATTACCCACCAGAGTTTCATCACTAAGATCTGTTCTAACAATCACAACCCGGCCTCGAGCCGGGTTTTTCTTCGATATTGGTGGCTAAGAAGTCAGCTTGGTCTGCCCAACAAAAGAGTGCTGCACAAAAGACCTAAATACCCATTAATTTTCCCCTCCAGCGAAATGAAAAGGACGGATTGTCACGGCATTACTACCCTCCAACCTGATTTGACAAGGGAGATTCTTTCCGTTATAAGTCAATTATGAAAATAAGAATTGTTGTCCTTGTGCTCATTTTCTGCTTTTTGCTCAGCAGCTGCTCTGATATTGCTACACCCCCCCAACCAGTTCCGCCCCCAACCGACAGCCCTACCGAGGAAGTTCTATTCTCACAGACGCCAACCTTCCTGGTTGAAGACACTCCTCCATCTGAAGCGACCCTGGCTGAAGCTGATCGGATTCTGGCATTCGGCGATTACGAAAAGGCATTGGCACTCTACAGTGCTAACTTTACCGGCTCGTCTGATGACCTCCAAGCAGCAGGGCTTTATGGACAAGGTTTGACTTATTACAGGCAAAATGACCTTTTTCAGGCAAAACGAGCTTTGATCGAACTGCAAACCCAGTTTCCTGAAAGTCAGCCTGCAAAAAGGGCAAATTTCCTTCTGGCTCAGATTAGCCTGGGTCAGGAGCTTGAAGAGGATGCCCTCGAGTATTATCAGGCTTATGCCCTGGCTCAACCCGGAATTATTGATTCGGAAGTCAACTCGCGCATAGGAGATCTACTTGCTGAATTTGGTGATGCCGAAGGCGCGCTGGAAGCCTATCGCACTGCCTACCTGGCACCTCAGCTAACCAACAATACTTCGATTGCCATAAAAGTGGCTTCCAGTTACTCCAGCCTGGGGCAGGACGACCTGGCTTTAGGGATTTACAAAGAAATCCTGCTGAATACTCAAAGTGATTACACTAAATCGCAAATGAACTTGCTGATCGCCCAGATCCTGATCAGCCAGGGCAATAATGAAGAGGCTTATTCCTATTTACAAGATTCGGTCAATAACTATCCCTTCACTTATGATGCCTACACTGCGGTGGTGATGCTTCTGGATGCTGAACAAACTGTGGATGATCTGAAACGTGGGATCATCAATTACAACATCGAACAATACAACCTGGCAATTGAAGCATTTGATCGCTATCTTGCTGGGCAAGGATTCGCCAAAGACGAAGCGCTTTACTACAAGGCTCTTAGTGTCCGCGCCGAAGGTCTTGTCAGAGCCGGTTTTTCGTCAGCTGAGCGCCTGGCTGCAAATGCAGCTGGTGGAAGCACCGAGGACAAAGAAGCCATCCAGATTTGGAATGATCTGATCAACTTATATCCTCAGAGCGAATTTCGCTTTGACGCGATTGAAGATATCATCTATACCCAAAACACATACATGGGTCAGCTGAAACTAGCGCTGGAGACCACCCAAGCTTTCGTTGCAGCACCCAATTCTCAACCCGATGCACCGCAATTGCTTCAGATTGCTGCAAACTACTACTTTCTTGATGGAAAACTTAAGGAGGCTGCCGATTCCTGGACCCGTATCGCGCTCGAATTTCCAATTTCCAGCGATGCCTTCAACGGATTGTTTTTTGGTGGTTCACTCTATTACGAATTGGGCGAATATGACAAAGCTCTGGAGAATTTCAATCGCGCTGTTCTGATCGCTACTCCCGATACGCTGGAAGCATCTGGTTCGACCTTCTGGCTTGGCAAGGTAAGCCAGGCGAAGGGAGATTTACAAGCAGCCCAGGCTTATTGGCGTTCTGCTGCAGAGATGGATCCCTATGGTTATTATGGCATCCGCTCATCTGAATTGCTCAACGGCCAGCCTCTCTTCCCGCAAGTTGAGACTGGCAATATGCAGCCTGACCTGCAAAGCGAACGTCTGGATGCTTCAGATTGGCTAAAGACAGCCTTCAGTTTGCCCGATGAGATCAACCTTGATTACAGCTCTGAATTGGCAAACGACGACCGATTCGTCCGTGCGGTAGAATTCCATCGCCTCGGACTTTACAACCTGGCCTCGCTGGAATTTGAGTCATTGCGAAATACATACAAAGATGATGCGCTTAATAGTTTCCGTCTGATAATGACATTCCTCGAGCTTGGTTACTATCAAAGTGCCATTGAGGCTAGCCGCTCTATTTCGAGCTTGGCCGGTTATGGTGATGTCCCACTTTCTGCAAGTTTTCCGCCTTATTTCGCCCACATTCAATATGGCACCTATTATCTACCCTGGATCGAACAGATTTCTCAAAAATACGACATCCCGGAAATCCTTATCCTGAGCCTAATTTACCAGGAGAGCCATTTTGGAGCATATGCCTATTCCAGTGCTGGAGCCAGCGGTTTAATGCAGTTGATGCCTGTGACTGCCGCACAGATTGCCAGTGAAACCGGTTTTCCCCCCAACTACACCCAGGATGATTTACGGGTTCCTTACTACAACCTCGAGCTGGGTAGCAACTATCTGGCCCGTCAATTATATGGTTTCGACGGGGCTACCTACCTTGCCCTAGCCGCATACAATGGTGGTCCTGGCAACGCCCTGCGCTGGAAGGAACTGGTTGGTGATGATCCGGATGTATTTTTGAACTCAATTCGATATCTTGAAACCCGCACCTA